>CAMWXB010000075.1 GCA_947178125.1 uncultured Lachnospiraceae bacterium
CTTTCCCCGGTTTCTAGCCGGAGATTTCTTTGTAACTATAATTTTACAACCGGCATTGTATTGATATTTTATAGAAAAAGTATTGACACAGGAAAAACAGCTGTGCTATAGTAAGAAAGGTCGTTTGACCATGCCGAAGACAGTAGGTGCCGTTATGGCGTAAGGATTCCGCCTACCGAGGAGAAGAGTTTATGATGAAAGTTTGAACCTTCCTGTCTTCAGGGAGGTTTTTTATATTCTGTGAAGAATTTCACGAAACTCCTTTCGGCGCAAAATCTATAAGGAGGTAAATAAAATGGCAAAAGTTGAATTGAAGAAACCTGTCATAGAGGAGATTTCCGCATCCATCAAAGATGCTCAGTCAGTTGTTCTGGTCGATTACCGCGGACTTACGGTAGAGCAGGATACAGAACTTCGTAAACAGCTTCGTGAAGCGGGTATCAACTACAAGGTTTACAAAAACACAATGATGAATTTCGCATTCAAGGGAACTGACTGCGAAGCGCTTCTTCCTTATCTGGAAGGACCGAGCGCGCTTGCGATTTCTACGGAAGACGCGACAGCGCCTGCGAGAGTTCTCTGCAAATTTGCGAAGACTGCGGATAAGCTTGAGGTTAAGGGCGGCATTGTGGAAGGCATCGTTTACGATGCGGAAGGCATTATCAATATTTCCAAGATTCCTTCCAGAGAAGAACTGCTTTCCAAACTGCTTGGAAGTATCCAGTCCCCGATCACGAACTTTGCGCGTGTCATGAATCAGCTCGCAGAAAAAGGCGGCGCATCGGCATGCGAAGCGCCTGCGGCCAAAGAAGAGCCTGCTGAAGAGGCGGCAGCTCCTGCGGCAGAAGAAGCGCCGGCTGCTGAATAAGAAAAAGAATGAGTGCGGCAAAAAGCCCAATACAGTAGAAGAACAAATGAGGCAAAAGGCTGCATAACAGTAAAATCAGATGAACAAATATTAATATGGAGGTAAATTATCATGGCAAAATTAACAAGTCAGGAAATAATTGATGCAATCAAAGAGTTGACAGTATTGGAACTGAATGATCTGGTAAAGGCTTGCGAAGAAGAGTTCGGTGTATCCGCAGCAGCAGGCGTAGTTGTTGCAGCAGCAGCTGGTGACGGCGCGGCAGCAGCAGAAGAGAAGACAGAGTTCGACGTTGAGCTGACAGAGGTTGGCCCGAACAAAGTTAAAGTTATCAAAGTTGTTCGTGAAGCTACAGGTCTCGGCCTGAAAGAAGCAAAAGACCTTGTTGATTCCGCACCGAAGATGGTCAAAGAAGCAGCATCCAAAGAGGAAGCTGATGACATTAAGGCTAAGCTGGAAGCTGAAGGAGCGAAAGTTACCCTCAAATAGGCCGAAAAGAAATTATAAAGCAGCAGAGGACGCTGCTTAACAATTTCTATGTTTCGGCCGACAGAATCGCCGGGCGAGCCGAGCGATTCTGTTGGGTTGAGCAGGATAGACTGACAGTTTCGGCTTTGTCAGGCTGTGAGAACACAAAAGAGAACCGCTTGCAGAGAGAGTCTGCAGGCGGTTTGTTATCATTTTGCGGGGACAGTTCTAAAATTCAAATGAATATTCTATATTCTTAAAATTCTTAAAATTCTTAAAATTCTTAAAATTTTCAGAATTTGGAAAAATAATGGTTGACTCGAAGGGGTGGGTTGTAGTAGAATGTATGGTGCACTATTGTGGTGTGGTATGCTTATTTGTAGTGTCATTTTTGATGAATAGGCGCTAAATCATAAAGAACGGGGTGAAATGTCAATGGAAAAGAACAGAATCCGCGCGGCTGCTTCTGGAAAGAACACGCGTATGACTTATGCACGACAGAAAGAGGTTCTGGAAATGCCGAACCTGATCGAAGTTCAGAAGAACTCCTATCAATGGTTCCTGCACGAAGGGCTGAAAGAAGTTTTTGACGACATCTCTCCAATTTCAGATTATAGTGGTCATCTGAGTCTGGAATTCGTAGATTTTGAATTGTGTGCTGAGGACGTTAAGTATTCTATTGAGAAATGTAAAGAGAGAGACGCGACCTATGCAGCGCCTTTAAAAGTAAAAGTTCGTCTGATCAACAAAGAAAAAGACGAAATTACGGAACATGAAATTTTTATGGGCGACCTGCCTCTAATGACAGAGACAGGCACTTTCGTTATCAATGGAGCAGAGCGTGTTATCGTCAGCCAGTTAGTACGTTCTCCAGGCATTTATTATGCGATAAGCCATGACAAAATTGGTAAGAGACTGTTTGCATCTACCGTCATCCCGAACCGCGGCGCATGGCTGGAATATGAAACGGATTCTAACGATGTGTTCTATGTGCGCGTTGACAGGACCAGAAAAGTGCCGATCACTGTTCTGATCAGGGCCCTGGGAGTGGGTTCCAATGATGAGATCAGGGAATTATTTGGTGACGAACCCAAGATTGAAGCAAGTTTTTCCAAGGACGTTTCAGAGAATCATCAGGAAGGTCTTTTAGAGTTGTATAAAAAAATCCGTCCGGGCGAGCCTCTCAGCGTAGAGAGCGCGGAAAGCCTGATCAATGCGATGTTTTTTGACCCCAGAAGATATGATTTGGCGAAAGTTGGCAGATATAAATTTAATAAAAAGCTGATGTTCCGGAACAGAATCAGAAATCATGTTCTGGCAGAAGATGTTATTGACACCTCGACTGGTGAAGTGCTTGCAAACGCCGGCGATACGGTGACTGCTGAAATGGCAGATACCATTCAGAACGCGGCGGTTCCTTATGTATGGATTCAGACTGAGGAAAAGAATGTCAAGATTTTGTCTAACATGATGGTAGACATTACGAGCCATGTGGACTGTAATCCGAAAGAACTCGGCATTACGGAACTCGTTTATTATCCGGTATTGCAGCAGATTCTGGAAGAATACAGTGAGGATGCGGGTCTTCTGGCTGAAGCGATTCAGAAAAATGTACATGAACTGATTCCGAAACATATTACAAAGGAAGATATCCTAGCGTCCATTAACTATAATATTCATCTTGAATATGGAATCGGAAACGACGATGATATCGACCATCTGGGTAACAGACGTATCAGAGCGGTTGGAGAACTGCTCCAGAACCAGTATCGTATTGGTCTTTCCAGACTGGAAAGAGTCGTTCGTGAGAGAATGACGACCCATGATGCGGAAGAGATTTCACCGCAGGTATTGATCAACATCAAACCTGTACAGGCTGCGGTAAAAGAATTTTTCGGCTCTTCCCAGCTTTCCCAGTTCATGGATCAGAACAATCCGCTTGGTGAGCTGACTCATAAGAGACGTTTGTCCGCATTGGGGCCCGGCGGTCTGTCGAGAGACCGTGCCGGATTTGAGGTTCGTGACGTTCACTATACGCATTACGGAAGAATGTGTCCGATCGAGACGCCTGAAGGTCCGAATATCGGTCTGATCAACTCTCTTGCATCTTATGCAAGAATTAATGAATATGGTTTTGTGGAGGCTCCTTATCGTAAGATCGATAAGAGCAATCCGGCCAATCCGCGTGTTACGGATGAGGTCGTTTACATGACGGCGGATGAGGAAGATAATTATCATGTTGCGCAGGCGTCTGCACCTCTTGATGCGGAAGGCTATTTTGCGCGTAACAGCATTTCAGGCCGTTTTAAAGAGGAAACGCAGGAATATCCGAAGGCGATGTTCGATTATATGGACGTATCGCCGAAGATGGTATTTTCTGTTGCGACAGCTTTGATTCCGTTCCTGCAGAATGATGATGCGAACCGTGCGCTGATGGGTTCCAACATGCAGCGTCAGGCAGTGCCGCTTTTGTTTACGGAAGCGCCTGTTGTCGGTACGGGTATGGAACCGAAGGCGGCTGTTGACTCAGGTGTCTGTGTCCTTGCAAGAAAAGCGGGCACGGTCGATTATGTATCCTCTAATCTGATCAAGATGACTTATGATGACGGAGAGAAGGATGAGTACCGTTTGTCGAAGTTTTCCAGAAGCAATCAGTCTAACTGCTACAATCAGAAGCCTATTGTGTTCAAGGGTACCCATGTAGAGGCGGGAGAGGTGATCGCGGACGGCCCTTCCACGGAAAACGGTGAACTTGCGCTCGGTAAGAATCCGTTGATCGGTTTTATGACATGGGAAGGCTATAACTACGAGGATGCCGTACTGCTCAGCGAGAGACTCGTTCAGGAAGATGTTTATACATCCGTTCATATAGAAGAATACGAAGCGGAAGCGCGTGATACGAAGCTTGGACCGGAAGAAATCACAAGAGACGTTCCGGGTGTCGGCGATGATGCGCTGAAAGATTTGGATGAAAGAGGTATTATCCGGATTGGTGCGGAAGTCCGTGCCGGAGATATCCTTGTCGGTAAAGTAACACCTAAGGGCGAAACGGAACTGACGGCGGAAGAAAGACTGCTTCGTGCGATCTTTGGTGAAAAAGCAAGAGAAGTGCGGGATACTTCTTTGAAGGTTCCGCATGGTGAATATGGTATTGTTGTCAATGCAAAAGTATTTACGAGGGAGAATGGCGATGAATTGTCTCCCGGCGTGAATCAGGCAGTTCGTATTTATATCGCACAGAAGAGAAAGATTTCCGTTGGCGATAAAATGGCTGGCCGTCATGGTAACAAGGGTGTTGTTTCCCGTGTGCTTCCGGTAGAGGATATGCCATATCTGCCGAACGGCCGCCCGCTCGATATCGTATTGAATCCTTTGGGCGTGCCTTCCCGTATGAATATCGGACAGGTGCTTGAAATTCATCTTTCGCTGGCAGCGAGAGCACTTGGCTTCGACGTGGCAACGCCGGTATTCGACGGTGCAAAAGAAGGCGATATCATGGATACACTGGATTTGGCGAACGACTATGTCAATCTGGAGTGGGAAGAATTTGAGAAAAAACATAAAGAAGAACTTTTGCCGGAAGTCATGGAATATCTGTCCGAGAATCGTGACCACAGAGAAGTTTGGAAAGGGGTCCCGATTTCCAGAGACGGTAAAGTAAGACTCCGCGACGGCAGAACGGGTGAATATTTCGATGCACCGGTAACGATCGGCCACATGCACTATCTGAAGCTGCATCATTTGGTAGACGATAAGATTCATGCGCGTTCTACTGGTCCTTATGCACTGGTAACACAGCAGCCGCTCGGCGGTAAAGCACAGTTTGGCGGACAGCGTTTCGGTGAAATGGAAGTATGGGCGCTGGAAGCATACGGCGCTGCCTATACGCTTCAGGAAATCCTGACGGTGAAATCCGATGATGTTGTCGGTCGTGTGAAGACTTATGAGGCGATCATTAAAGGAGATAACATTCCAGAACCCGGTATTCCGGAGTCCTTCAAGGTCCTGTTGAAAGAACTGCAGTCCCTTGGACTGGATGTCAGAGTCCTTAGGGAAGACCAGACAGAAGTGGAGATCATGGAGACTGTCGATTATAGTGAAAACGATTACCGCTATGAAATCGAGGGCGATTCCAGAAGTTATGATTATGAAAAAGAGTCCCTCGGCAGCATGGGGTATCAGAAGCAGGAATTTGATGAAGAAAGCGGCGAGTTAGTCAACAGCGAAGAGCCGGATGCGGATTTCCTGGAGGATGATTTCGCGGAAGGTGATATGGAACTGGATGTTGATTTCGAAGAATCCTATGACGAGTAGGATGAAAGGAGCAGGCTTAACATGGCAGAAATAAAACAGGAAGCATATCAACCTATGACATTTGATGCAATCCGAATCGGTCTCGCATCTCCCGAGAAAATCAGGGAATGGTCCAGAGGCGAAGTATTAAAGCCGGAAACAATTAATTACCGGACACTAAAGCCGGAGAAAGACGGACTTTACTGCGAGAAGATATTTGGACCAAGTAAAGACTGGGAATGTCATTGTGGGAAGTATAAGAAGATCAGATATAAGGGCGTTGTCTGCGACAGATGTGGCGTTGAAGTGACCAAATCCAGTGTCCGCAGGGAGCGTATGGGACATATCGCGCTTGCAGCTCCGGTATCCCATATCTGGTATTTCAAAGGGATTCCAAGCCGTATGGGACTTATTTTGGACTTATCTCCGAGAGTCCTTGAAAAGGTATTGTACTTTGCTGCTTATATCGTTCTGGATGCGGGAGAGACCGATTTAGAGTATAAGCAGGTGCTTTCCGAAAGAGAATATCAGGATGCAAGAGAGAACTGGGGCTTTAAATTCCGTGTGGGAATGGGAGCCGAGGCAATCAAAGAACTGCTTGAAGCAATTGATTTGGAAAAAGAGGCGGCAGAGCTGAAAGAAGAGTTAAAAGATTCCAGCGGACAGAAGAGCGCCCGTATCATCAAGAGACTGGAAGTGGTAGAAGCTTTCCGGGAATCGGGAAACAAACCCGAATGGATGATCATGGATGCGATTCCGGTCATTCCGCCGGATTTACGTCCTATGGTACAGTTGGACGGTGGCCGTTTTGCGACTTCCGATTTAAATGACTTATATAGAAGGATCATCAACAGAAATAACCGTTTGAAAAGACTTCTGGAGCTCGGCGCGCCAGACATCATCGTCCGCAACGAGAAGAGAATGCTTCAGGAAGCGGTCGATGCGCTGATCGATAACGGCAGAAGAGGACGTCCGGTAACGGGACCGGGTAACAGAGCGCTGAAATCCCTGTCCGATATGTTAAAAGGCAAGTCCGGCCGTTTCCGTCAGAACCTGCTTGGAAAACGTGTTGACTATTCAGGGCGTTCCGTTATCGTCGTAGGACCGGAACTGAAAATTTATCAGTGCGGTCTGCCGAAGGAAATGGCAATCGAACTGTTTAAACCTTTTGTAATGAAAGAACTCGTATCGAGAGGTATTTCACAGAATATCAAAAATGCCAAGAAGCTTGTAGAGAGATTGGATACACAGGTATGGGATGTCCTGGAAGAAGTCATCAGAGAACATCCGGTCATGCTGAACCGTGCACCTACTCTGCACAGACTGGGTATTCAGGCTTTTGAGCCGATTCTGGTAGAGGGTAAGGCAATTAAGCTGCATCCTCTCGTATGTACGGCATTTAACGCTGACTTCGACGGCGACCAGATGGCGGTGCATTTGCCTTTGTCCGTAGAGGCACAGGCTGAGTGCAGATTTTTGCTCCTGTCTCCCAACAACCTGTTAAAACCTTCGGATGGCGGTCCGGTTGCCGTTCCTTCTCAGGATATGGTACTCGGTATCTACTATCTGACACAGGAACGAGAAGGTGTTATCGGAGAGGGCAAATATTATAAGAATATTAATGAAGCAATCCTGGCTTATGAGAATGGCGAGTGTACGCTTCACAGCAGGATTCATGTCAGAGTACGGAAAGAAAATGCTGACGGGGAAGTTATTACAGGAACCGAGGAGTCTACGCTGGGCCGTTTCCTGTTCAATGAGATCCTGCCTCAGGATCTGGGATATGTTGACAGAAGCAATCCGGAAAATCTGTTGAAACTGGAAGTAGATTTCCATGTCGGAAAGAAGCAGTTAAAACAGATTCTGGAAAAGGTCATCAACATTCATGGCGCCGTAAAAACGGCAGAGGTACTGGATTTGATTAAATCCACCGGATATCATTATTCGACCAGAGCTGCCATGACGGTATCCATTTCCGATATGACCGTACCTGCCAGAAAACAGGAAATGTTGGAAGAAGCACAGGTAACGGTTGATAAGATTTCGCAGAATTTCAGACGCGGTCTTATCACGGAAGAAGAAAGATACCGTGCGGTCGTAGAAACATGGAATGAGACGGATAAGGAACTGACCGATGTACTGCTTGCGGGATTGGATAAATATAGTAACATCTTTATGATGGCCGATTCCGGAGCCCGTGGTTCCAACCAGCAGATCAAGCAGCTTGCGGGTATGCGTGGACTGATGGCGGATACGACCGGTAGAACGATCGAGCTGCCGATCAAATCCAATTTCCGTGAAGGACTTGATGTTCTGGAATATTTCATGTCCGCTCATGGTGCGCGTAAAGGTCTGTCCGATACAGCGCTTCGTACAGCTGACTCCGGTTATCTGACAAGGCGTATGGTCGATGTATCGCAGGAACTGATCATTCGTGAAACGGACTGTTGCGAGGGCCGGGAAGACATTCCGGGAATGTCCGTCAAGGCATTTATGGACGGAAAAGAGACCATCGAAGGACTGAAAGACAGAATTACAGGCAGATTTTCCTGTAATGAGATTAAAGATAAAGACGGTAATATTATCGTAAAGAGAAATCATATGATTACACCGAGCCGCGCGGCGAGGATTTTGAGTGTGGGTGTGGATGAGAACGGAGAACCGATCGAGGAAGTAAAAATCCGTACGATTTTGACCTGTCGTTCCCATATCGGTATCTGTGCAAAATGTTACGGTGCGAATATGGCGACCGGAGAAGCCGTTCAGGTAGGTGAAGCGGTCGGTATCATCGCAGCACAGTCTATCGGTGAGCCCGGTACACAGCTTACGATGCGTACCTTCCATGCGGGCGGTGTTGCCGGTGACGATATCACACAGGGTCTTCCCCGTGTCGAGGAACTTTTTGAGGCGCGTAAACCGAAGGGACTTGCGATCATTGCAGAATTTGGCGGTGTGGCAACGATCAAGGATACGAAGAAAAAACGTGAAGTCGTGATCACTAACGACGAAACGGGCGAAGCCAAGACCTATCTGATTCCTTACGGTTCCAGAATCAAGATTTTGGATGGTGCAACGCTCGAAGCCGGCGATGAACTGACAGAAGGAAGCGTCAATCCGCATGACCTTTTGAAGATCAAGGGAATCCGCGCCGTACAGGATTATATGCTCCGTGAGGTACAGAGAGTATACCGTCTGCAGGGTGTTGATATTGCCGATAAGCACATTGAGGTCATCGTGCGTCAGATGCTGAAAAAGGTAAGGATTGAAAGCAGCGGTGATACGGAATATCTGCCGGGTACACTGGTAGATGTACTGGAATATGAAGATTTGAACGAAGCGCTTGTGAAAGAGGGAAAAGAGCCCGCAGACGGCAAGCAGATCATGCTTGGTATTACCAAAGCGGCTCTGGCGACAAACTCCTTCCTTTCTGCGGCATCCTTCCAGGAGACAACGAAGGTGCTGACGGAAGCGGCGATCAAAGGAAAGATCGATCCTCTTGTAGGCTTAAAGGAAAACGTTATCATCGGTAAACTGATTCCGGCGGGAACCGGTATGAAGAGATACCGCAGCACCAAGCTGAACACAGATGAAAATCTGTTAGCGCGTCTTGCGGTAGAAGATGAAGTAAATATCCGTGAAGACTATGCAGCAGATGAGGAGGAAGAAATCGAAATTTCCGAGGACTTATATGCTGATGAGGAAATTGAAGAAGAAATGACAGATATTGAGGATATTGAAGAAATCGAAGAAGATACGGTAGAAATCCTCGAATAGTCAGGAAATTAATCAGGAAATAATTGCAAAAAGGTATTGACAACGCATTTGCGTGCAAGTATACTATTTTAGTGTGCACGCAGATGCGTTTTTTTTGTTATGCAAAATTTTGTTTTGTAAAAACAGGCTATGCAAAAGACTGCACACAGTAAGCCGGTTAAAAGGCAGAATAGAAAATTTTACAGGAGGTGAAAAGAATGCCAACATTTAACCAGTTAGTCAGAAAGGGACGTCAGACATCTGTCAAGAAGTCAACCGCACCTGCTTTGCTGAAAGGATGGAACTCTCTTCACAAAACAGCGATCGATACGGCTTCTCCGCAGAAGAGAGGTGTCTGCACAGCTGTGAAGACAGCAACTCCTAAAAAGCCTAACTCAGCTCTTAGAAAGATCGCCAGAGTTCGTCTTTCCAACGGAATCGAAGTAACAAGCTACATTCCCGGGGAAGGCCATAATCTTCAGGAGCACAGCGTTGTTTTGATTCGTGGCGGCAGGGTTAAAGACTTACCCGGTACAAGATACCATATCATCAGAGGTACGCTTGATACTGCGGGAGTTGCTAACAGAAAACAGGCCCGTTCCAAATACGGCGCGAAGAGACCTAAAACTCAGAAATAAAAGAAGTAAATTTACTTTGTAAATTAACTTCAGTAAATTCGCAGTGCGAATTAACTTCGCAAGTTTGCGGGTGCAGACTTGCAGGCTGAGAACAGGTCGAGGCTTTAGAAATTAGGACCACAAACAGAACTAATTTAGTGTTGGGATTCTTAGATATAGAAAACCGCACGAACACATTGAATTAGAGGACACATGTGAGTACCGTTGATTTATTAAAAGCAGTGAGGCCAGACCGCTTTGCTGCAAATATGAATAAGGAGGGAAGAACCGTGCCGCGTAAAGGACATATTGCAAAGAGAGATATATTAGCAGATCCTTTATATAACAATAAGGTAGTTACCAAGCTTATCAACAACATCATGCTGGACGGTAAGAAGGGCGTAGCTCAGAAGATTGTGTATGGAGCATTTGCAAGAGTAGAAGAAAAGGCTGGAAAGCCGGCTCTTGAAGTATTCGAGGAGGCCATGAACAATATCATGCCTGTTCTCGAAGTTAAGGCAAGACGTATCGGTGGTGCAACTTATCAGGTGCCGATTGAAGTCCGCCCGGAAAGACGCCAGGCATTAGGCCTTCGTTGGCTGACCATGTTTTCACGCAAAAGAGGCGAGAAAACAATGGAAGAGAGACTTGCCAATGAGATTCTTGATGCTGCGAACAATACTGGTGCAGCTGTGAAGAGAAAAGAAGATATGCACAAGATGGCAGAAGCAAACAAAGCATTTGCACATTATCGTTTCTAGGGTAAAAAGATTTTCCAAATCAGCATAGACTGCTGATTGAGCAAATCTAAGTTTTACAGGACAGGAAGATTTACCATGTCAGCAAAAGACGCTGACCGGGAAAATCTATTGTCCTGTCCGGAAGAAGTTCCGAAAGAACTTTTTTCCAAAAAATAACAGGAGGAAAAAACCTTGGCTGAAAGAGAATATCCATTAGAGAGAACCAGGAATATAGGTATTATGGCCCATATCGATGCCGGTAAAACGACATTGACAGAGCGTATCCTCTATTATACTGGGGTAAACTATAAGATTGGTGATACTCATGAAGGTACTGCTACCATGGACTGGATGGAACAGGAGCAGGAAAGAGGTATTACCATCACATCAGCCGCTACGACGTGTCATTGGACTTTGGAAGAAAACTGCAAGCCGAAGCCGGGCGCTTTAGAGCATCGTATTAATATTATTGATACTCCCGGCCACGTTGACTTTACTGTTGAAGTTGAGCGTTCACTCCGTGTACTGGATGGCGCTGTTGGCGTATTCTGTGCAAAAGGCGGCGTTGAGCCACAGTCAGAAAATGTATGGCGTCAGGCTGACACCTACAACGTACCGAGAATGGCATTCATTAACAAGATGGATATCTTGGGTGCAGATTTTTATGGTGCGGTAGATCAGATCAGAAACAGATTGGGTAAAAATGCGATCATTCTTCAGCTGCCGATTGGCAAAGAAGATGAATTTAAAGGCATTATCGATCTGTTTGAAAAGAAAGCCTATATCTATAATGATGATAAGGGCGATGATATCAATATCACCGATATTCCGGATGATATGAAGGACCAGGCTGAATTATACCGTGATGAACTGGTGGAAAAAGTCTGTGAATTGGATGATGATTTAACAATGATGTATCTGGAAGGGGAAGAACCTTCCGTAGAAGACATGAAGAAAGCATTACGGCTCGCTACCTGCGAATGCAGAGCGGTTCCCGTATGCTGCGGTTCCGCATATCGGAACAAAGGCGTTCAGAAACTGTTGGATGCGATTCTGGAGTTCATGCCTGCGCCGACAGATATTCCGGCGATCAAAGGGACCGACCTGGACGGTAACGAAGTGGAGAGGCATTCTTCGGATGCGGAACCTTTTTCTGCACTGGCATTTAAGATCATGGCAGATCCGTTTGTCGGAAAACTGGCATTTTTCAGAGTTTATTCCGGTACGATGAATTCAGGTTCCTATGTGTTGAATGCGACCAAAGACAAAAAAGAACGTGTCGGACGTATTTTACAGATGCACGCGAATAAGAGAGCTGAACTGGATAAAGTATATTCCGGTGATATTGCTGCGGCAGTTGGATTTAAAATCACAACGACCGGAGATACTATCTGTGATGAACAGCATCCGGTCATTCTGGAATCCATGGAGTTCCCGGAGCCCGTTATCGAACTCGCGATTGAGCCTAAGACCAAAGCCGGTCAGGGTAAAATGGGTGAAGCTCTGGCAAAACTTGCAGAAGAAGATCCTACTTTCAAGGCGCATACAGATCAGGAAACAGGCCAGACCATTATCGCAGGTATGGGTGAACTGCATCTTGAGATCATCGTTGACCGTCTGCTTCGTGAATTCAAAGTAGAAGCGAACGTCGGTGCACCTCAGGTTGCTTACAAAGAGACATTCACCAAACCTGTTGATCAGGAATACAAATATGCAAAACAGTCCGGTGGTCGTGGACAGTATGGACATTGTAAAGTTAAATTTGAGCCTATGGATCCGAATGGTGAAGAGACATTCAAGTACGAGTCCAGCGTAGTAGGTGGTGCGATTCCGAAAGAATATATTCCGGCTGTCGGCGAAGGTATCGAAGAGGCGGCAAAAGCAGGTATTCTGGGTGGATTCCCGGTACTTGGCGTACACGCGAACGTATATGATGGTTCCTACCATGAAGTTGACTCCTCTGAAATGGCATTCCACATTGCAGGTTCCATGTGCTTCAAAGAGGCCATGAAAAAAGCAAATCCTGTACTGTTAGAGCCTATCATGAAGGTCGAAGTTACGATGCCGGAAGAGTATATGGGCGATGTTATCGGCGATATCAACTCCCGTCGCGGGCGTATCGAAGGTATGGAAGATATCGGCGGCGGTAAGATGGTAAAAGGTTATGTTCCGCTTGCTGAAATGTTCGGTTACTCAACGGATTTACGTTCCAAGACGCAGGGACGCGGTAACTACTCCATGTTCTTTGAAAAATATGAGCAGGTACCGAAGAACGTACAGGAAAAAGTTTTGGCAGCCAAATCAAAATAAAAGTTGAGAAACTTTTATTTACCGGAAGAGGGATGCAGGAAAATAGAAATTAGGGTTGTGAACCTTATCCGGCGAAAAAGTATTGGCGGCAAAATCTAAATAATGCTTGAAAATATTGGCAATCTTTAATATAATCAAAGATAGCTGGTGTTAGAACTGAAACAAATTCAATTTATGAAAGAAAATCATTTTAAGGAGGACTTTAGAAATGGCTAAAGCTAAATTTGAAAGAAACAAACCCCATTGTAATATTGGTACCATTGGTCACGTTGATCATGGTAAAACAACTTTGACAGCTGCTATCACAAAGGTACTTTCCGAAAGAGTAGCAGGTAACACAGCTACAGATTTTGAGAATATCGATAAAGCTCCGGAAGAAAGAGAAAGAGGTATTACAATCTCCACAGCTCACGTTGAGTATGAGACAGATAAGAGACACTATGCACACGTTGACTGCCCTGGACATGCTGACTATGTAAAGAACATGATCACAGGTGCTGCTCAGATGGATGGTGCTATCCTCGTTGTTGCTGCTACTGATGGTGTTATGGCTCAGACAAAGGAGCACATCCTTCTGTCCCGTCAGGTAGGTGTACCTTATATCGTAGTATTCATGAACAAATGCGATATGGTAGACGATCCGGAACTGCTTGAGTTAGTAGAAATGGAAATCACAGAGCAGCTTGAAGAGTATGAGTTCACAGACTGCCCGATCATCAAAGGTTCCGCGCTGAAAGCTCTGGAAGATCCTAACGGCGAATGGGGCGACAAGATCATGGAACTGATGTCAACTGTTGACGATTATATTCCGAATCCTCAGCGTGATACAGATAAGCCTTTCCTGATGCCTGTTGAAGACGTATTCTCCATCACAGGCCGTGGTACTGTTGCTACTGGTAGAGTTGAGCGTGGTACACTTCATATGTCCGATGATGTCGAAATCGTTGGTGTTAAAGAAGAGACACAGAAATCTGTTGTAACAGGTATCGAAATGTTCCGTAAACTGCTTGATGAAGCTCAGGCTGGTGATAACATCGGTGTTCTGCTTCGTGGTATCCAGAGAACAGATATCGAAAGAGGTCAGGTTCTTGCGAAACCCGGCACAGTAACATGCCACAAGAAATTTACCGCTCAGGTTTACGTTCTGACCAAAGATGAAGGTGGACGTCATACTCCTTTCTTCAACAACTACAGACCTCAGTTCTACTTCAGAACAACAGACGTTACAGGTGTATGTAACTTACCGGAAGGCACAGAGATGTGCATGCCTGGCGATAACGTAGAGATGTCAATCGAATTGATTCATCCGATTGCTATGGAGCAGGGTCTTACGTTTGCTATTCGTGAGGGTGGTAGAACTGTTGGATCTGGTAGGGTTGCTACTATCATTGAGTAATTGAAAATTCATTGGATTTATGGGACTTTCCGAAGTTTTTCGGAAAGTCCTTTTTTCGTAGTGTGGAGGGATTGGTAAGCCGTGATAACAGAATGATAACAAAAATTCGCTAATTTTGAAGAAACGAGTGTAGCGCAATAGTTATCAGATTCTAGCAGATAACTATTTAGCCATATACGATAACTCAACATTTGCTTTGTGCATTAATTCTTTGAAGAATCTAACTTGAGCAGTTCTTTATTTCTTTCTATATATTCTTTCCATATAGCTTCTCGGTCTTTCTGGTGTGTGTTTTCATATTTTTCGGTATATTCGTCATGGAGCGCCTTAAGCTGATCCATAAGCGGCGTGTCAGCAGGCAGTTTGCCTCTGCGGATACGGGCGTACAGTCTGTTATATGATTTTGTAAATTCCGTATGAATTGGATGGCTGAATAATCTTTCCTTATAGGATTTCCGACTGGCGTATTCATTGCATGTTGTGGAAGTGTCTCTGTATATTCTTGTGCAGTATTCTTGGTTGGAAGTGTACTTTACACGAAAATATCCGTTGCATAGTTTGCATTTTTTTATAACAAGTTCGTCTTCAAGCAGCAGTCGGATACCTATACATAAAAATTGTTTGAAGGATGTAATAGGATATTTTCCGATTGCATTATCTGTTATAAGGTTAGAGGCATGATTTAGGTATTCTAACCAATTTTGTGTATTGGAATGAGTGTCTGACTGGGAATAGATATCAGACAGAAAAGTATCTTTTAGTTCCATAGCGGATAATGCATTTGCATGAAAATCTTGCTTATCGGCATACAGACAGTAAGAATGATATATTTCAGCTATTACGCTGCTAGGCAGTTGTAAACTTTGCTTTGACGGCTCTATAATAACGTCATTTAAATAATTTCTTGCCTGTGTATATAAAGATTCAAGACTGCTAACTTCTTTTGATAACAGTTTGGCGGCTTGAAGCAGCTTCGTATCGGCTTCTTTTCCAGCTTGCTGATAGCAGGAGCGCATTATCATATGAAATAAAGGATACAGATAAGACAGTGCCTGATGTCCTTCAAAGCAGGACTGTAATATCGGCATGATTTGTCCGGCAGAAGCTTCGATATCTTTTGGTGTGTGTTCGCAGCAATATACATTGAAGGTTTCTTCATCAAAGGGGCAGTCAATGCCGAGTAATGGCAAAACAGAATTGAATTTCTGGAATGCCACAACAGCGGATTCTTTTTCCGGCATATCATAATCAAGAATTTCCATAATGCCCGTGTGGATAGCAGCTTTTTTTATAAAACAGGCAGTCCTGCTTTTGTGCATATTCTCATTATCATAAATGGAAGAAAGAGTTTCTTCATGGGTATGTCGGTTGATGCTGTAGGTTGCAACATTAAAGTGAAAATCATTTTTGATGATGTCCGGCAAATATAAATTCATACTTAAAATTCCTTTCTATCAGATGAACGGTATAAAATAGCCTCTCTGAAATGAATTTTTTTTTATAGATACAATAATATCACAAGATAAAAAAGAAATCAATAAAATTATCTTGACAAGCATCCGGTGCTGTTTTATTATAGAGAATAAGTCAAGATAAAATGAATAATAAAAATTAAAACTTGATAATACACAGCGTCAGTGCAGGAGGAGGGAGGTAGATGAATAACAATTATATGGTAACGGCACAAGATGTCGTTGATATGCTTGGCGTTTCTAAGGGATACGCATATAAGATTATCCGACAATTGAACAAGGAACTGGAGGATAACGGCTATATTGTCGTGTCAGGCAAGATTCCCAGAGCATATTGGGATAAGAAGTTTTACGGGTATCAAAGTGGAGTGACAACAGCGTAACAGGAGGTCAGCATATCATTCAGATAGCATATGTGGCTGAAACTAAAAGCAAATTTGAGGGTAGTTCTGCGGGATTGGTTATATGGCAAACCGCAGGCTGCCTTGAGAGGAAAGGAGATTTTATGTCAGTCTATAAGGATGAACAGAGGGGAACATGGTATTGTATGTTCCGCTACAATGATTGGACGGGTAGACAGAAACAAAAGTGCAAACGAGGTTTCAAAACAAAGAGGGAAGCAAAAGAGTATGAGGAGCAATTTATACAAACAACAGAAGCAGACATGAATATGAATGTTGGAGCTTTTGTTGAGACTTATTTTAGGGATAAGCAGGGTGAATTGAAGGAGCGGTCGATCAAGAATAAGAGATATATGATTGAACGGCATATTCTTCCATACTTTGAAAATAAGTCTATGAATGAAATTACACCGGCAGATATTATCCAATGGCAGAACAAAATGCGGGAGGCAGGATATTCGCAGACATACCTGCGGATGCTTCAGAATCAAATGACGGCGTTATTTACCCACGCTTCCAACATTTACAATCTGACAAATAATCCCTGCAAAAAAGTAAAGAAAATGGGAAAGTCAGATGCGGATAAAATGGATTTCTGGACTTATGAGGAGTACCAGCAATTCATTAGTACGATTGAAGTGGGAAGCAGATATTATGTTCTGTTTGAAATTTTATTTTGGACGGGTATGCGCATTGGAGAATTACTTGCGTTATTTAAAAGCGACGTGGATTTTCAGGAGAATAAAATCTCCATTTCAAAAACCTACTACCGTACAGGGGGAAAAGATGTCATCACAACGCCTAAGACGGAACAGTCAGTCAGGACAATAGATATTCCCGAATTTCTGACACAGGAAATCAAGGCGTATTGTGATAAGCTGTATGAATTTCCTGACAGCGAAAGGCTTTTCCCCATTGTATGCGAAGCAGTGCAGCATAAAATGGTAAGGCACATTCAGAAATCGGGAGTAAAAAGAATCAGGGTGCACGATTTGAGGCATTCAGCGTGTGCGTATCTCGCGCATCAGGGAGTGGCGCCTATGGTCATCAAGGAACGCATGGGACATAAGGATATCAAAATTACTCTGAATACATACGGGCATTTATACCCTAACGAGCAGAAGAAAGTTGCGGATATGCTGAACCGAAAGCGGAATGAAGCATCAAATGAAAATGCCCCTGCCGGAAACAGGGACATTTCGGACGCAGATTAAATTGGTGGAACAATTTAATCTGTAAGGATAGAGGGACAAGCCCTTCTATATAAATCCTGCAAGTTTATTATAGCAGAGGCTTGTCTGAACTAAAAGAAATTTTTATATGTTAAAGATATTTTGCAAACAAAAAGAGGAGGACAAGCTATATGCAAAAATTTAACAGCGGAACCAAAATAATTGTCGGTGTGGATCATGGATATGGGAATATGAAGACTGCGCATAGGGTATTCCGGACAGGCGTGGAATGTATGGAGGAAGAGCCGATCGTCAGTAAGAATTTTGTGAGATATAAGGACAAATTTTATGTAATTGGGGAGTCGCACTTGGTATATCAAGGGAATAAAACGGATTCCGAGGATTTTTATATTTTAACGCTTGCGGCATTGGCGGAAGAATTGAAGTTCAGGGGGATGCATGAAGCAAATGTGACACTGGCGGTTGGACTTCCGCTTGCATGGATGAAAAGTCAAGGCGCAGATTTTAGGCGCTATCTGATGAAAGAACAGGAACTGCATTTTGAGTTCCGAAGGGAGAGATATCATATACATTTGTGCGGCGTAGAAATATTTCCACAGGGATTTGCGGCTGTTGTTAACTTAGGCGCAATGCAGGGAATGAATATGCTGGCGGATATTGGAAACGGAACCATGAATGTGATGCAGATTATTGACAATAAGCCGATGGAAAAGAGTCTTGTGACGGATAAATTTGGTGTGGGCATCTGTATGAAAGAGATACAGAAAGAATTGTCAAAAGAAAATGGGGAAGACATTCCCGAAATGCTGATAGAACCGCTTCTTCGGAACGGTTTACAGGGAAGAACAGATAATACCGCTAAGAAGGTAGAGTATATTGCAAAAAGGTATACGGAAAATATTAAAAAGCGTTTGACAGACTATGGATATAAGGAAGGGCTGGTACATCTGTATGTGATTGGAGGAGGCGGTTGCTTGCTTCGGAATTATTCGGACATAGCGGAGCAGGCAGGAGTGACTTTCATTAGGGATATTTGCGCCAATGCAAAAGGATATGAGACTTTGGCGGAGAAGAAAGCGCACAGGTAGACAGCAAAGTTTCCATATCCGATAAGACATAGATTGAGTTATGGGAAAGGAATAAGTTTTATGAGAGGAACGTATCGCTGTACCAATGTAAAATTCTGCATGGAAGATGAGAACCAGCGCAGGGCATGGGAATATCTGCATGGGTTGAATCGCAGGGATGGTTCTTATGGAAAAGTGCTTGCGGATGCGCTTATTGCAGTGATAGACAGTCAAAGCAATTCTCAAAATGTGATAAGAAAGCGACTTTTAGGTAAACAGTGTAAAGATTCAGGAGACGAGATTGGGGAGTTTGCAAATAAGGTTGCGGAGGTTGTGTTGGAGGGCATAACCGATTATTTTACCGACAAAGCTGTTTTTCAAAATTTAGAACAAAGAACTGACGAAGCGAATGTACCCAAACAAGTGCAGGAAGGGGAGATTGCAGAAGATATGTTGGATTTTGCTTTTTCAATGGGAGAGTAGGGTATAGAAGAATGGTACCGAGTTGGCACCCGATTAACAGAGAAAGGTTATTTTGGGTGCCAATTAGGGACCGCATTAGGATCAAGTTGGCGGAAGCATTTCTGCTTTCAGAAAATTTAGCGGGTGTAGAAATAGGAAATACGTAATAAAGATTCTTGGAAAAATTGTTAAAAGGTAAAATATCAAGCACTGGATTCGGATATCCAAATGACGATTTTACACTGTTGACACATCTGCAAAATGGATATCCAATCCACTTGTAGGGGAAAAATCCCCTAACCCCTTATGAAATACATATAGAACGGAATGCAGAGCAAGAAAGCAATAACATCAATTTTGGACAATAAAACGATGGAGGTTGAGAATGGAAAAACGAAAACGCAGCAATCAAATTATTCTCCGTCTAAGTGATGATGAGAAGTATGTTTTAGATGCCAAATGTAAAAATGCGGAATACAAGAATAGAAACGATTATCTTCGGCACTTGATATTGTACGGATATACTTACTTTGTAGATTATTCGGAACTGCATGATTACAATGTCAATCTAAGCAGAATCAGCAAAAGCCTGAACCAGATAGCAGCAAGGATAAGCTCTACAGGTAATATTTATCGGGAAGATATGGAAGAAGTAAAGGAGCTGATGAAACAGGTATGGCATACACACGAATCCATGCTGTCAAAGCAACCGTACAGAAAGCATTAAAATATATCTGCAATCCGGAGAAAACTGGCGGACAGATTCTGATAGATTCGTTTGCCTGCGGGATAGAAACGGCGCAATATGATTTTATGGATGCATTATCAAAGTCTTCCGGTGTGGGTGATAAACAGGCGTTCCATCTAATCCAGTCATTTGCACCCAGAGAAGTGGATTTTGATAAGGCTCATCAAGTGGGAATAGAGCTTGCGGACAAGCTGTTAGAAAATAAATACAGTTATGTCATTGCAACGCATATAGACAAGGAACACTG
>CAMWXB010000076.1 GCA_947178125.1 uncultured Lachnospiraceae bacterium
ATGTTATAACGCATTGCCTGTCTGGAAATATAAGTATATTGCTCGTAATTACCCCTTGACATTTTCTTGAGAGTAGAAATATTTCCGACACCTTCTCCATAATTTGCGCTTTCCGCAAGAAAGATCATTGTAATCGTCAAACCACTTCTAGTCATTTAATTTTTCCTCCTTTTTTTCATAATGGCTTCCCTGTAATCCCAGCAGAAAAGCATATCCGTATTCCACAAAAGTATCTCTGTCCTTCAAAAATTCAATAAATACATTTGGAACCTGAAGTCTTGTCGAGCAATAGACACGCATAATGACTTCCATAAAATGTTCCACATTTCCCACCGATAGAGCATTTAATAATTGATAAATTGTCCCTCTGATACAGGCATCATCGCTGGCTCCCTTCGCTTTCAGTAAGGCCTTTCGCAGCTCATACCCTTCATCTCTCACCCCGTAACGGTTCATCAGTTTACCTCCTATTTTGGTTCCATCGCTTTCGGACAATAACCTTGTCCTAAGCTGGATATCATACACACATACCGCTTTGATTAAATTACTCTCGTTTTCGATTGCCATTTTCAATAATTTATTGATCACTGTATATTGATTTCGGTATCTTAACAGGTTCAGAATGACATTTTCATGAATATTCCAATAGTCCTTGCCGATTTTTATATAAGGATACTGACTCAGCCTGTCCAAATCCTGTCTGATATGACTATCATTCAATAACCGCAGTACATCTTTGGCAATTACATCAAAAGTATATCTGTCGCTCTCTCCCATTCCCCGTGCGACTACCTGTATATTGCCGAGTTCCTTGCTCTTTTCCTGTAATAACAGATCAATTGTCCGCGCAATCCATGATGAATACCTTTCTGTCTCATCTTTTTCCGAATCCCGGTTCAATTTTCCATGGAGAGAATTGGCATCCAGTAATTCCTTCACACTTCTGTTCATATTGATAAAAACAAACGTCCTTCCCACCAGCGTAAATCCCAATGGAACCAGCGAATATACAAATGCGCATACAGGACATAACCATGCATCCACTTTACAATTCCAGAAAGCAGAGCGTTTTCTTGTCAGATCATCCGCCTGATCTTTCATAAAGGCAACCGACACTTTTTCTTTTGCATCCATTTTCCCGCTGCAATCGATGCACATCTCTTTTGCTTTTTCATGATTGTTTGCGGCATATTTCCGTAACGGTTCGGAAAAGTCCACATCAAATAACATCTTCATATCTTTCGCCGCATTCGCCCGCAGTAAAAAGCTTTTACCGTCCCAAAAGCGATTGATATAGTTATAGACAATACTTTTCATGGAAAAAGTCTCTTCACATAAAGGCTGTTCCAGAAATTTATGTAATTGCCGCAGCCTGCCGCATAATTCTTCTTTCTCCATATTTTCTTTTAGCCTGCTTGTTTTCAATAATTCATAAACTTCCGGATTCTCAATATCCTGTCTGATATTTTCAAATCCTGACCGATAGCTGTTTGATAACAGCTTCTCATTGATAAATTTCAAGTCCTCTTTGCAGTCCGCTTTACTCCAGTCCGTATGTTCCGCCTTTTCCAGAATCGCTTCTATCTTATCAAGTGCTGCCCGATAGACCGTCAAAGAACCATACCGCTTCACGAACGCTTTAAAATATAGACCAGTCCAGTCGGCCTGTTTCATAAACTCCCGTTCAATCCATAATCCCTGTTTATCATCGGTCAACCCATAAACGCTATCCGGCTCAGCATCGGACTCTTCCAGCATATACCACAATCCGACAATGCCCGCATTTTTTAGAAAATCACCGGGCAATATCGTTATTTTATCCATCCTGTCACCTCCTTCTAACCGATCACTTCAAACTTGCCGTGTCCTTCTGATCTTCTCACGCCCAAACCTGCCTGATACAAAATATTGAGGAGCCGGCAGGAACCCGTTAACTTGAAGATTCCCAATGAAGCATCCGTGTTCCTGCCAAATACAGGAACGACCACTTTTTTTCCCTTAATCGTCTGAATGGAAAAATCTTCTGCTTCTGCGTCCATCCCAAGCCTGTCTAAAAAGATAATGACATTCTCCTTGAGCGCCTTGCCAAATCCTTCCATTTCACAAGTATAATAAACATCCGTATTATCTTCCGAACAATGCTTTCTGACAATTAATGGGCTCTGCATCCTGATTACGATTTCCTTCTCCTTGATTTCCGGAAGCTGCTGCATATGAATAGATACTAAAGTCATGGAATTTCCGTTCATGGGATATTTTTTTCGTTTCATGAGCTGAAAAGAATTGAAAAAAGACAGAAGTTCCTGTGGATCCGCATCGGAAAAGAACAGCGAAAAGGTATCGCTTTCCAGTTCAATTTTCTTCTGAAGAAACTTTGCTCCCGGAAGATAACAGGAATAAGTATAACTTTTGATAACCGATTTGCTCTTATCATATAATTTCTCATAAAATTCCTGCGAATAAGCCTGCGCTGACGCTTTCAGAAAACTGATGATAAGGCGGTCTGTTTCTTTTGGCAGCCAGTTCTGCTCGAGTTCAAAAGTTAATTTATATTGATACACTGAATCACCTCCCCCAGCTGATTGTATCGTATTTTTATTCTTATGATAAAATAACTTTAACATGGAATAGATTGGAATGTAAATGTATTAATTTTGTAGTAATTATTTAATATAGACATTTTGGAAACGAAAATGTGCTGCCAAACACACAATCGCCTTTGGCAGCACTTCATCAATACACTTTTTGCCTGTTTACCCTTTCTACTCTTTTCAGATACTGTTTTCTACTTCCACCTCAAACTCATACGCCCCGCTCTCAAGTTCCCGCACCGAACCATCCGGCAGCGTCAGTCTCGCCGGTGCCGGCGTACTGCAGCGTATCCTGACCGCATCGCCTTCCACCTGCCATGCCATTTTAATTTCTCCGGCGCGGCTTTGGTAGCTGCCTTCCACGCTTCCGAGACGTCTGTCAATGAAAGGATGCAGACTGATCTTCGCATAACCTGGTTCCAGCGGCTGAATGCCCAGGATATAGCGGTAATAAAACTCGCCTACGCTTCCGAAGGAATAATGATTAAAGGACACCATATTATCGCCGCTCATCTTGCTTTCATTAACGGTGCCGTCAGGCCGCAGGGCATCCCACCGCTCCCATGTCGTCGTGGCCCCGCAGTTGACCTGATAGAGCCAGCCCGGACACTGTTCATTCAGGAGCAGGTTATAAGCGAGCTTTACCAGACCATTATCGGCAAGCAAGGGCAGCAGATGCTCTGTTGCAAAAAAGCCCGTCTGCATTCCTTCCTCCCGAATCTTTTCCACAAGCTTCCGGAAACAGGCATCCCATAATTCCCCCTTCGGAATGACCATCTGCAGGGCCATGATATAGGCGCCCTGATAATTGTCCTTCATCGTTCCATCTTTTTTCACAAAGGCTTTCAGATAAGCAGCAGTCGTCTTTTCAAGCTGTTCCCGATAACGTGCCGCATCTTCCGGCTTATTCAGCAAATGCGCTGTTTCGGATAAAATACGCAGATCATTGACGATAAAGGCATTGGACACCGGACCGTTGTGCATCGCCATGTATTTTACATCTTTGCCGGGAGCCAGCCAGTCGCCAAGGCTCGGACCGATCCACAGGTCTTTCTTACTCATCAGGCCTTTTCCCATATGGCGGATTTCACATTCCACATGGGTTTTCATACTGTCATACTGCTCCTGCAGATACCGGGTCGTTCCATACTGCTGCCACAGCATCCTCGGCAGAATCGTGACGGCATTTCCCCAGCCGAGCATATTCATGAAGCCGACACCTTCCGGCCCGCGGGCCGGGACCACCGGCGCCACATATCCCTCGGAATTATCCATCTGCGTATAGCGGATATCTTTCAGAAACTTTGCAAGAAACGGCTCCGTATCATAATTATATGCTCCGGTCAGCGCGAACACATGGCCGTCACCGGTATAACCCATCCGCTCGTCGCGCTGCGGACAGTCCGTCGGCACTTCCAGATAATTGCTCCGCTGCCCCCATACCTGATTGTTGTAAAGCTGCTCCACTTTTTTGTTTCCGCATGTAAAAAACCCTGTACGCTCCATTTGGCTGTGTATGACTAATCCGGTCAATAGCCCTTCTTCGTATTCGACACCGGAAAGTTCCACATACCGGAATCCCATAAAGCTGAACCGCGGACGGTATTTCTCTTTTTCCGTGCCCTTATAGTATATGATTTCCGCTTTTGCCTTGCGCAGATTAGTCGTATAGAGGCTTCCGTCCGCGTTCAGAATCTCGCCATGCCGGAGTTTGAGCATTTCCCCGTTCATATGCGCCGGGTCGATTTCCAGAAAACCGGCGAAATTCTGTCCGAAATCCAGAATCGTCACATCGCCATGCCTCACCGCAGTTTTGACCGGAACAGTCTCCTGTATCTTCGTGTATAAAATGCCGTCTTCCATATGTTCCGGCAGCTTTCCCGCATAAGGAACCGGCTTTTCGTCAGCCTTACGCAAAACATCTGCATGATAGATTTCCCCGTCATAAAAGCCCGCATATTCGTATGGACTTTGAAGCATCGTCACCGCCTTATCCCGGCTGGTGTAAACAACGCTGCCCTCATCGTACTCCACCGTCAGCATCCATGCCACGGCGGAATGCTCTCCGTATATCCGGCATTTGTTCTCAAACGTATAACGGCCACAGTACCAGCCCTGTCCCAGATAGATTCTGAGTACGCTATCCGCGTTGTCCGATTCAGTCAACATCTTTGTCACATCGTAATTCTGCACCTGCAGCTGACGGTGATAATAGGTATAGCCGGGCCCGAACAGAATATCGCCCACCTTTTCCCCGTTAAGTTCCGCTTCATATACGCCGAGTGCGGTCATGCACAATACTGCCTTCCTGATTTTTTTGCTTTCTGCTATGGAAATTACCTGTTCAAACACATCGACAGCGCCCTCAGTATAAGGTCTGTCCGCCTGTATAAATTGTTCTTTTAACTTCTCATACATATCCATCCCTCATTCTTCTTTTACCGGTGCAGTCAATAATACACCTCGTCCTGAATTTAAAAAATATATGCCGGAAATATACGCCCTTTTAAAAATGCTCTTTTAGAAACGCTGCACTTTTCTCAAAACTCCTGACCGGACTCTTATCTATCCAGTTCCGGTGGCTTTCCAGAATCACCGCCTCCACACCGGCAGCCTTCGCCTTTTCGGAAAGAGCCTCTAACGGCATGGCGCCGGTTCCAAGTTCCATGCTGTCGCTTTTGACTATCGGAGTCATACAGGGTCCTGTCTGTCGTGTCCCCCGGTCGTTTATGTGCCACAGCTTCATCCGGCTTCCAAGCGTCTCCATAACAGAAAGTGGATTCTCACCGCACTCGGCGCACCAGTAGCTGTCAAATTCAAAATTTACCGCCGCCGCATCCGTTTCCTCCAACAAAATCTGATACGCATTTTTTCCGGAACTGTTTTTTAAAAATTCACAATTATGATTATGATAGAATAGGCGGATTCCCTCTTTCCTGAGCGCAGCACCGGCCTTATTCAGCCTGTCGGCGAGCTGTTTTACCGCTTCGGCTTCCCCATAGGGAAAGCGGTACATTCCGGTAATGACAATCCTGTCAGTGCCGAACTTTTTCGCTTCTTCCGCCACCGCGGCAGGTTCCCGCTCAATACTTCCCAGATCCTGATGAATGGACACGACTTTCAGGCCGCTTTGACCCACCAGCCGCAGCCAGTCCAGTTTTCCGCCGTTTCCGACCGGCATTCCTGCCGCTTTCGTCATCATTTTTACGAGAAAACCGCTCGGATGAATCATGAATCCGCACAGTTCGATGCCGTCATATCCTGCGGCTTTCATTTTTTTCATTGTGGCAAGCGCCTGTTCTTCTTTGTTCATCACCGTTCCCAGCATGAACTGCTGTACTGCTTTTATCGGCATATCCGCACCTCCTGACTCTGTTCTTCCTGACATTATTTTCACGCTTTCCCGGAGAGAAAATCACAAAGCTGCCGTTCCAGTTCAGGCCCCCACCAATCACGATAGCCCGCCTTATATGGATGAATACTGTCCTTCATGTACAACGCTCTCTCCGTCTCCGTAATTTGATTAAAACCGTCATCGCTCCAAAGGTCCAAAATACCAATCCCCCATTTATCTGCCAGTTGATACAGACGTTCTACCATAGCACAATAATTTTCACTTTCGAACCTTGCATTGGTATAAAAAACGACCGGACAGCCCCATGTTTGTTCTGCATAACATATAATATACTCCATGGCGCCGGTAATCGTACCGGTATCAAATTCTTTCAGGTCAGTTTTCTCCGAAATTTCTCCTAGCGGCAGTTCCTTGCTGGCATCATTCGTTGAAAGCTGACAGACCAGAAGGTCTATCTGCGCATCAGCATCCACATTCAACAATCTTCGGATATAAGAATCCGAACCGTTATCCGTCAGCGTAGTGCCGTCTACTGCTTCTTTTATATAAGTACAGCCCATACGCGCCCCAAAATATTCCGGTATAGACTGATAAAGTGCCGCCGCACCATTCGTTACGGAAGAACCAAGAAACAGAACGTTTTTATTTTCCAGTGGACTGTCCTTTATAGGCTGAATATAGGAAAAATCATATTTTTCTGCATTTCCTTCCATTTTTGCAAGACGCATCTGCCCCAGTTTCCTAAAAGGCCCATACTGAAATCTCCATCCAATATACATCCATTGCCCTAATAAAAAAATAAGGAGAATGCCAAACGCAATAAACAGTTTTTTCCTTTTTAACGCTTTTCTTTTCATTCCTGTCCCCTTCATTCCTTTCTGATCTTCTGCAAAACGCGGTTAAGCTGCCTGATGCTTTCCTCATTGATATCACCTGCCTGCTTCAAAAGGCTGAGCAGCGTCATCCTGCCCATCATCCGCTGCAATCCGGGATTGTCCTTCACCGCATCCGCCACATCGCCCCGGGAAGCCGCTCCTTTTTCCATCATCTGATTGACGATTGCGCCTGCCTCGGGATTGGCCCGCAGTTCCGCCAGCGTATCGGAAACGGAATAACAGCCGGGATCAAATTCATCCTGGTCGAACCAGTTGACCACATCCTGCTTTTTCGCAAAACGATATTCCGGATTATCTCCCTCTACCTTGCGGACCGTTATCGTGCAGCTCTGTCCTGCGGCCTTGGCCTCTATCGTATGCTCCCCGGAAATAGGCGCCTGGAAACGGAATACCCGATGTGCCCGAAGTGTCTCTAAATGCCTTCCGTCCATATACAGGGATACTTCTTCCGCATTGGAATAGACTTTTATCTCCGTCACATCCTCCGCCCGCTCCACATACCGGCTGCCGCAGATATGCACCATCGGTTCCCGGTTCCAAGCCGCTTTGTACAGATAAAAAGCGTCCTTCCTCGTCTGTCTGTCAAAAGTGACGAGCCCTTTTTGATTTTCCCCGTGCTTGCCGCCTTCATCCCGCCCATCGGCCGCAAAGTCAAAAAGATTCCACACATGGGTCGCCCAAAGCCACGGTCTTTGCTCGATCATTTCCAGCATATGTTCATGATAAAGCGCCTGATAAGACTCTGTATAATCGCCCTTCTCCGGCCGGCTGCTCTGAAATTTCGGATTGGCGTCCGCGCCGTATTCACTGAATCCAATCGGCCTGTCGGGATATTTTGCATGAAATTCATCAAAAAATTCTTCGTTCTGCTCCAGTTCTCCCAGATACCAGCCAAAATACAGGTTATAACTGTTCACATCCGGAATTTCCAGAATCGGGCTGTCCGTCTCCAACATGAAAACGTTCGCCATCGTCGTCGGACGGGTCGGGTCCATCCGGTGGCAGAGTTCGTTCAAAAGCCTGTGATTTTCCAGCAAATCTTCATTGACTGCACTGGCCGCAGTTATTTCGTTGCTCAATCCCCAGACAACGATTGACGGGTGGTTATAGCACTGGGCGACCAGTTCTTCCATCTGACGCAGCGTATTTTCCCGGCCGTTCTTCATATGCATGGTAATATAGGGAATTTCCGCCCAAACGATGATGCCGTTCTCGTCACACAGGTCATAAAATTCATCCGCATGCTGATAATGCGCAAGACGCAGTGTATTTGCACCGATTTCCCGGACGATTTCCATGTCTTTCTGATGATGTGCGGGCGTTAACGCATTTCCGACGCCTTTGTGGTCCTGATGACGGCTGACGCCCCGCAGAGGATAGCTCCGGCCATTCAATAGAAAACCCTTCTGCGCATCGATTGCATAAGACCGGCAGCCGAAGCGGGTGGAAATTTCATCGCCGTCCGGAAGAGCCGCCGATGCAGTATACAGATAAGGGTCCTCCACGCCGTCCCATAAATGAACGTCTGCAATCTCAAAAACGGCACAGGCATGGCCGTTTTCCGATACGGCTTTCCTGCTCTGTCCATCCACCGTCATCGTCACCTCTCCCGCACCCGTCTGCCATGTTTC
Source organism: uncultured Lachnospiraceae bacterium (assembly GCA_947178125.1). Taxonomy (GTDB): domain Bacteria; phylum Bacillota; class Clostridia; order Lachnospirales; family Lachnospiraceae; genus UBA3282. The sequence goes on from CAMWXB010000076.1 coordinate 8,474, forward strand.
CACGGTCACTTTTGCGGACTTTTCCGCAAGATTCACGACCGGCGTTACTTTTATCCCCGGCGCCCCGCAATAAGAAAGGTCAAAATGTGCTTCCGGCACGATGATCAGATTCACATCCCTGTATAATCCGCCATAGAAGGTAAAGTCGGCTTTCTGGGGATATACGGTATCGTTATCACTGTTATCCACCTCAATACACAGTTCATTCTCCTCCCGTAAATGTTCCGTCAAATCCACCCGGAAAGCGGAATAACCGCCCTGATGAACTGCCAGCGTTTCTCCGTTCAGACGCACCTGCGCCGACATGGCAGCCCCTTTTATTTCCAGAAATACACAATTTCCCGGCTCCATCTCCGGCTTTTTCAGCGCGCGGATATACCGGCAGGTTCCGCGGTAATAATCGTTGCCGCCATCCTGTCCGTCCAGGGCATTCCATGTATGCGGCAGTTCAACTTGACTGCACTGGTCATTCTGATAGAACTTCCAGTCTTTGTTCAATGAAATCACTTTTCTCATAAAAATCACCATGCCTTTCTTTATTATCTATCAAGATTCGGGTGTCAATTTTTTCGGTCTATAATTTCTTTCGTTTCGAAAACGTCAGAAATATGATATATTTTGTTTATGAAGTCAATAACCCCGCCGCAGGCACAACCGTTTGGCTCATTGCTCGCGGGAATAAAACATAGGAGAAACGTCATATAATGGATATCGAACAAAATCTCGCTCTTTTGCAGGAACTGCTCTGCTGTGGCAGCAATATTTACACATGGTGTTATGACGCGCAGGGCCGCCTGCTCCATTCCAACTGCCCTCATGAATCGCTGTTCGGCGCCGCCTTTTCCTTCCTCGGCTGCAAAGAGCGTGCTCTGCAGATAGGAAGGGAGAACGGACAGCCCCAGGCTGTCGGCACGACCTTTGGTCTCCTGTGGGGCGTTGACTTTATCAGTCAGGAAAATGAAATGCAGAGGATGTATGTCATCGGCCCCGTTTTTTCCCATAATGTTTCCAGACAGGATATCGAAGCCGGATTCCGCCACTATGCAGGCGAAGAAATCACACTGGCATGGAAGCACCGCCTCATCAACACCTATGAGGAAGTTCCCCTCGTACAACATATCCTTTTTACCCGGTATCTGCTGATGCTCCATTACTGTCTTACCGGAGAAAAACTGGGAGCCTCCGATACTTCCATCCAGCAGTCCATCTCCGATGCTGCCCCCGCAGATACCAAACGGGACAGGCACCGGGTATGGATGTGCGAACAGGCGCTGCTCCATATGGTACGAAACGGCGACCTGAACTATAAAGATGCGCTGAATGACTCCTTTCTGATCAGCGAAGGCGTTCCTGTACGGGGAAAGGATCCTTTACGACAGGCAAAGACATCTGTCATCGTGTTTACTTCCATTGTCTGCCGCGCCGCCATAGAGGGCGGCCTGCCCCCGGAAGCGGCCTATTCCCTCGGTGACTCTTATATGCAGTCCGCCGAGAATGCGCTCACCTACGATGAAGTCCGTTCCATTTCCACACTGATGTATGACGATTTCATCAGGCGGGTACACAAAGCCAGACAGAACCCGAAATTTTCCGCACCCATTGCAAAATGCAGAGACTATATCGAAATGCACCCCGGAGAAAAAATCCGTGCAAAGGATCTTGCAAAACTGGCCGGCTATACGGAATACTATCTGACACGCAGGTTCAAGGAAGAGACCGGTATGAGCGTCAGCGATTATGTACAGCAATCCAAAATAGAACGCGCCAAAGTCCTGCTTCGCAGTACCGGACTGTCCATCCAGGAAATTTCCGAACAGCTCTGCTTCGGCAGCCGGAATTATTTCAGCCGGGTCTTTTCCGAAGCAGAAGGCTGTACGCCGACGCAGTACCGCAAAAAATAGGGAATCTCCCTGACGGGCCATTCTTCCATTCTTTGCTCTAAAGATTTTTTATTTCAGGTGTTCCATAATGACTGCATGGCGTGCCTCTTCTTTTCGCTCGGCAATCCGCTTCTGTACGTTGACCATTTCTTCCTTGCTCAGTTTGCAGAACCGCATAGCGATGATCGTACAGAGCCACCCGAATACGGGCAATCCGAACTTAACGGCCATCGTCACCCAGAAAATGGCATCAGTACAGGGTTCACCGGGCTGCGGCATCGTGGTCTTATAGCCGACTAACGCCACTGCGCCTGCAGCGACCGTTGCGCTGAATGCGGTGATAATTTTATCAATAAAACTGTATGTACCGGTGACAACAGCGGGCACATATCTTCCGCTGCGATCCAGCTCATAATCAATCGTATCCGCCATAAAAGAAGTATTGGCAGTCGTGATACACATGTTGGAACCGTTCTGGGCCAAAGTCAGCACCACATAGAGAATCATCGCAGGACTCATCATAACGGCAATCTGCCCCGGGTCTATGACAATAAAGAACAGGAAAGTCACAACAGAGATGCCCATACTGATCCATGTCCATGTAACGATAGCTTTACGGCTGCCATGTTTTCCCGCATATTTTGCACCCACTACGGCAAACAGAATGGACGGAATCATGCTGATGACCGTCAGCATCGTGGAAATTCCCATGTTCCCGATGACAATGCCGAACAGCAGGGTCGAAATTACAGACTGGCTCGCTGTCTGCTGTGCGATCTTATCGGAAGCATTGGAAACGATATAACATTGTAACGGGTGGTTATGCGCCAGAACATCCATCATATCCTTTAATTTCAGCTTTTCCTTCGTTCTCTCAAAACCGTCAAAATATTCCGGCTTATCATACGACGACACGGAAATGCAGACTAACACCGTACCGACCGCCGCCATAACAAGGCATACAACACATGCCGCCGACAGGAAAGACTGGTTATATTCCCCGCCGAACATCGGCAGAAGCACCATATTCAGGACCATCATCATGACCATCGGTACCAGATAATTGAACGCCGTCGTCCATACGCCAATGGTCGGACGCTGCTTCGGGTCATTGGACATGATGGCCGGAATGGTCTGAGCCGTCATATTCGTAATCGTATAGCCGATGACATAAATAATATAGAAGATTGTAAACGCAATCCATCCGAACCCTTTGCTTGAAAACAGGCTGAACATACACAGCAGGCCGACTGCCTCGATGAGATAACCCGCTGTTAACAGAACGCGGAGCTTGCCGAACCGGGTATTGACCCTGTCATAAACAAAAGCCAACAGCGGGTCTGTAACACCATCTAAAATGCGGGTACAGGTCAGAATATAACCGATAACGATCGTACTGACTCCATATCCAATGCTCGCGCTGTAGCTGGCGAGATTGATCAGAGAATAAATGCTCATACCTACCAAACCGTTACATGCATACAAAATGACCTGCCATGTTTTTGCCCGGCGGTATGCAACGCCGTCAATTTCACTGGCTGTAATTTTTTTGGACATCCTCTTGTCTCCTTTCTCCATCCACTTTTTTTTCGTTTTCGTTTGATACCGACTGTCCGCCGGCTTCATCCGTTCTTTCATATGCGTTTATTATATTCCCTGTCATTTCCTTAGTTAAAGATAAAAATCAGTTATCATGTACAAAAATTAGTTCTTATTTTTATTATGCACAATTTATTATCCATAATCACTAATTTTTATCTACTTTCCCTCCTCTTTTTATGTATAATGATTGTAAACAAAGAACATAAACATAAAAATCTGAAAAATCTGAACAAAAGGAGGCCTCTTTTATGACTTTTTCACAGGACTTTTTCATCGGCGCGGCAACCGCCGCACATCAGGTAGAAGGCAATAATATCCACAGCGACTACTGGGCACAGGAACACATGGTACATACGGATTTTCTGGAACCGAGCAACGATGCAGTAGACCATTATAACCGCTATGCCGAAGATATCCGGCTGATGGCGGATGCCGGACTGAACGCCTATCGCTTCTCTATCGAATGGGCGAGAATCGAACCGAAAGAAGGGCATTTCGATGAATCGGAGCTTTCGCATTACAGGGATGTTATCCGTACCTGTAAAGAAAACGGCATCGAGCCAATTGTCACCCTGCTTCATTTCTCCAGTCCCAAATGGCTGATTACCAAAGGCGGCTGGGAATCCGACGAGACTCCCGGCTATTTTGCACGCTATGTCCGCTATGTGATGGAGCATCTCGGAAAAGAACTGCACTATGTCTGCACAATCAACGAGGCGAACATGGGCATTCAGGTCGCTGCCATTGCCGAACGCTACAAAAAACAGATGATGGCCAAAATGCAGTCCGGCCAGACGGACGGCACCGTCCAGATGGGTCTGAATCTGGAAAAAATGATGGCGAATCAGGAAGCTGCCGCAAAAGAACGGATGGAAATCTTCGGCGTTGCCAAAACAGAAGGCTTTACCAGCCCCCGCACGCCGCACGGAGACGAAATCGTCATGGAAGCACACAAAGCCGCACGCGCCGTTATCCGCGAGACCGCCCCACATGTTCAGGTCGGTCTGACGCTGAGCCTGCATGACGTTCAGGCCCTTCCGGGAGGCGAAGAAAACGCCGCAAAAGAATGGGCCGACGAATTTACCCATTATCTCCCCGCCATCGAAGGCGACGACTTTCTGGGCGTCCAGAACTACACCCGTACCCGTATGGATGCTTCCGGCTCCCTTCCGGTTCCGGAAGGCGCGGAACTGACACAGATGGAATACGAATTTTACCCGGAAGCGCTCGAAAATGTCATCCGCAAAGTTGCACAGGATTTCAAAGGCACGCTCATCGTAACGGAAAACGGCATCGCCGCTTCCGATGACACCCGCCGGTGCGCCTTTATCGAGACCGCGCTGTCCGGCGTGAAGGCCTGCATCGCCGACGGCATCCCCGTAAAAGGTTACATGTACTGGAGCCTGCTCGACAACTTCGAATGGCAGAAAGGCTATTCCATGACCTTCGGTCTGATTGCCGTTGACCGCTCCACCCAGAAACGCACCCCCAAACCCAGCCTGACCTACCTCGGCGGCTGCTGCGGGCGGTAGCGCAATATAAATATATCACGATATATATACTTAGCAGCAAGTGGGGAAACTCCGGCGCGTCCGGCAGCAGGAAAAGTTTCCCCACCCACCATTCAACGAAAGGACTTTCCCCATGAAACAATACTTCTGCAACCCCCTGAACTTCACCTACCAGTACCAGTTCAACCAGAAAGAAAACGGCTTCTCCCTGAATCGCGAAGCCGCCGACCCTTCCATGATCTTATTCAAAGGAAAGTATTATCTGTTCCCCAGCATGACGAGGGGATTTTTAGTCAGCGCTGACATGGCTGAATGGAAACTGTGCCCGTTAAAGGATGTTCCGGTCTATGATTATGCCCCGGATGTCCGCGTCATCGGAGACTGGATGTATTTCTGCGCCAGCCGCCGCGGCGAAGTCTGTGACTTTTACCGTACAAAAGACCCTGAAAACGGCGAATTTGAACGGATTCCCGGCACTTTTGATTTCTGGGACCCCAATCTCTTTCTCGATGACGACGGCCGCATGTATTTTTACTGGGGATGCAGCAATATGACCCCCATCTGGGGCGTAGAGCTGAATCCCGATACGATGGAGCGGCTGGGAGAACCGGTCGTTCTGATTGAAGATCATCATAAAAAATACGGCTACGAGCGTACCGGCGAGGACCACCACTACGACCCGGACGGAAGCTATATCGTGCAGCTCCTCAAGGCACAAATGGCGCAGAATCTCGGCTGCCGCCCGGATGAGATCACGGATATCACGCCCGCCATCGAAGCCACGCCGGAGCAGTACCGTCCGCTGCTAAAAGCCGCGTTGTCCGATGCCCCTTACATCGAAGGCGCGTGGATGACAAAACATGATGGCAGATATTACCTGCAATACGCCAGCCCCGGCACGCAGTTCAATATTTACAACGACGCAGTCTATGTAGGAGACAGCCCGCTCGGCCCTTTCACCGCCTGCCGGAATAATCCTTTTTCCTATTCACCCGGCGGTTTCTGTCCCGGTGCAGGACATGGCTCCACAATGGAAGATAGAGCAGGAAACTGGTGGCATACGAGTACGATGCGCATCTCCGTCAATCACGACTTTGAGCGCCGCATCGGCATCTGGCCCGCAGGCTTCGACAAGGACGGAGAACTGTTCTGCAATCAGCGCTACGGCGACTGGCCGCAGGCCGTTACCGGAGAAAAAGCAGACCCATGGGCAGAGCCCGAATGGATGCTGTTAAGTTACAATAAAAACGTAACCGCCAGCAGTCAGGAAAAACCAGCCGCAAACGCGGTGGACGAGAATGTACAGACATGGTGGAAAGCCGGGGAAAAAGACGCTGCGCCGTGGCTGCTTCTCGACCTTGGCATGGACTGTACCGTTCATGCGGTGCAGGTCAACTTTGCGGATGATATGGGAACTATAGCCGAACTCCCCGCAGGGGCTCAGCTTGTCGGCGAACCGGGCCGGGGACGCTATATCGAGGAACGGTCTTTCTTCACCCGTTTTCTGCTGGAGACCAGCATCGACGGCGAGAATTGGAACATATTAGAAGATAAAAGAAACAGCGGTACCGACCTCCCCCACGATTTCATCGTGAGACCGGACGGCATCCGCGCGCGGTATCTCCGTCTGACCGTGACCGAGACCGCCTATCATGCCGCAGCCTGTATCAGCGGTCTTCGGGTATTTGGAAACGGAAACGGCAGCGCACCCGCACAGGTAACAAATGTCAAAGCGCTCCGTAAGGATGCCATGTCCATGCAGCTTACCTGGCAGGGCGATGCCGTCGGTTATGAAGTCCTGTGGGGACACGCACCCGATAAACTATATCACAGCTATCGGGTATTTGCCCGGACACAGCTTGAAGTGCGTGCCCTGATGGAAAATGTATCACAATATTATGTACGGATAGATGCCTTTAATGAAAACGGCATTACGCAGGGCGAAGTGCTTCCTGCAGACCACACATTTTAAATCTCTTTGGCGCTATATAACGACAACTCTGTTCTTACCGCTTTTTTTGGCCTTATATAGCGCCATATCTACGCGGGTACACAGCGTATCCAGCGTGTCGTCTTCTTTGGCCTGAGTCACGCCGAGGCTGACGGTCTGCGGTCTTACCGCCGGAAAATCGGTATTGGCAAAGCATTGCCGGATGAGGTCCGCGATATAGGCCGCCGAGGAAGCCTCCGTTCCCTGTAAAAGCATCATAAATTCCTCACCGCCCCATCGCCCGGAAGACACGTTCCTTCTGCGCTCCGTGCGCTCATTCTGCAAAATATTTGCCAGCCCGACGATGACCGAATCCCCCTCCTGATGACCGTAAGTATCGTTTACCTGTTTAAAGTTATCGATATCGAGCATGACAAGAGAAAATTTTTCCTGCCCGACTTCCAGAAGCGCCTGTTCGATACGGCTCTGGATTTCTTTCCGGTTATAGAGACCGGTCAGCCCGTCAATGATTGCCGCCATTTTCAGCTTTTCATTGGCAAACTCCAGTTTCCTGTTCATCTCTTCCAGTTCCAATGAAGTAACGCTGATGAAAGTCGCCAGACGGGATACGAGCGGCACCTTCGATAAAGAATCCGCCGCCGGCGAACCTTTTGCCTCCGCAGAAGCCTTTTTCTCTCCCTCTCTCATGGCCGCTATCACGAGCGTCACATTATGCTGGTTCAGATTACCGTTCGTGCGCAGAAATTCCCCATGTGAAAAGAACCCGCTGGAAGGCGATATCTCCTTGAACGGCCCGATTTCATAGGTCGGTTCTTTGGAAGTCCAGAACGTGCGTCTTGCGGCACAGGAAAAAATATGTAACAGGTCCGGCCCAAAGTCGGAAATCTTCTGACTGTCCGCTTTAATGCTTTCAACGATCGTTCCCGGGTCTCCATAGGAAATCCGGACGACCGAACCGATATCGATATCCGATGTCATCGTAATAGAGCCGTCCGCATTACTCGCCACCGGCGTGCGCAGGATAGTCGTATCATTATGTTCATAGAAAAGCGGAAATTCCAGCGTATTATAGAAAAAGTTCTCGTCGTTCTTAATATTCAAATATTTCCGGTACACATCATAAGCCGGTATCCCATCGAGTTCCTGCAGAATGGAACCGTCGGATTTCGTCACATGGAATTTTCTTCCAAGCGGCTTCCATCCCGTCACATTGATGGAATCCACATGAAACGCTTCTCCACCATAAAACAGAATCAGAATGGAATGCTCGGAAAATCCGGCGCCTTTCGAGAATACGCAGGAATCGTCGCTCGTAATATCATCGCTGCACGCCACACCGCCAAAAATCTGAATATCCTCTCTGACATTTTTCAGTCCGTCACAAAATCGAGTCGTCGAGCCTTCAGGAATCGTAAAAAACATCTCGATTGCTTTCACCCACGGATTTTCCTCCGTCTCTTCAACAATCCTTTCGGTAATCTTCTCCACGGGTTCTTTGGACAGATCGTATTGGAAAATCCGAAACTGCGTTGTTGGCAGTTCGAACACCGTACAAACGACGGTGATATTGCCGGAAAGCTGACAGTCGATGATATTGCCGCTCGTCGAACATCCCATATACGGTGTATCCGGAAAGAACTGCTCAATAACATCACATACTTCGCGGATGACATCCGCCTCCAATACTTCGGAATAAATTTGAAATAGTTTTGTTTTTATATTCGCAGAATCGCATTCTTTCTGAAAATCCGAAAGCTTTTCCGCAAATGATTCCGAATTTTGATATTCAAAACGAAACTGTTTCATACAAATTACCACTCCATTCGACAAATATTTTTACTTATTATTTTACCATAAAAAGCGCCAAAAAAGAACGCCATATTTCAGGCGTTCCTCTTTATTTTTCCTTTTTTTACTGTATCGGCACAATATACAGGTCATCTTCTGTCAGACCGCCTTCTCCTGACGGACTGTTCTTCTTGAACAGCAGCGCATCCACCTGATCTGTATCCAGAATTCTGTCGAGCGCATAAGATTCCGTATATATTTCATGGCTTTCGTCAAGATATCCTTCCACGCCGCCATTCGTTATATAGGACAGAAGCGTGCCGTTCTTTAACCGGACTCCCACTACGGGCGGCACTTCCACAAACGTCGTGGATGTTATCGGCTCCCCGTTTTCACCGATGCCCTCTATCTCTTCTTCCTGCATCGGAAAATCATAATTTACATAGATGGAGACCGGCGATATTTCCGCATAAATAACGGTCGCGCCGCTGTCTCCGAGCGGTTCGGACAAAGAAAGCGCCCGCACTTCATCCGAGCCCTTCAAGGTAAAGTCAAATGCCCAGACAGCCTCCAAATCTGGAAAATATTCCGCTTTATAGACGGTTCCCAGGCCCGTAAATTCCACATGTACATTTTGCCCGATCAGACCATTCTCACCGTACTGTGTCGCATCGACCATAATGATATATTCCATATAGCCGTCCGCATTTACAAAGATTTCCCCCTCAGCAGGAGAACCGTCCTCATAGACAGCCCTTCCATCCTCATCCCTGTGGATGCCGTCATAAAAATAGCTGCCCTGAGAAAGAATTGCCTCTTTATCACCCTCGACTTCTACCGTAACATCTTGGAAACATGGCTCTTTTCCTTCTTCCAGTTCATAACCCTCCACCTGAAAGGAAAGCCATGCAAAACGCCTGTCCACGATGCTCTGCTGCGGCGTTATGGTCACACCTCCTGCCGTAACGCTGCCTCTGCCGTCTCGGTTATTGATGCCGCTGCTATTGCCACTATCCCCGCTGTTACTTCCACCTTCCCCATTACCGCTGTTTTCGTTGTCAAGCGGCGCCGCGTACTGTCCTTCCTCCAAAAGCTGTTTCTGTTCGTCAGTCGCATGAAGCCCCGCTTCGAGCCCTTTGCTCCAGCGCAGATACGCCGCACATACCGTCAACGTACCGAGCGCGAATACCGCCGCTGCAACCGCTATCCACATGGTTTTCCATCTTCTTTTCCTGGAGCGCATTTTAACGACCCTCTTTCCCTCTTTTGTTCTGATTTTTTCAAAAGCAAGTTCCGCCCTCTCCTGAACTACGTCCGGAATAATGACCTCACTTTGCATTTTTTCCATGATATCTTTTTCTCTCACGATTATCCTCCAATCTTTGCTGCCATTAGAATATCTTTTCCATAACCTGCACAGAATGGCCGTCAGGACATTCTACAGAACGCTGCCGCAATCTGGCTCCTCCCCCTCGCAAGTCTCGTCCGTACCGTACTGGCCGGAATATGTAGAACGGAACCGATTTCCTCCGTGTTCAGACCATTTACATAATATAGGATCATGACCAGCCTGTACTTCTCGTCCAGACATTTCATCGTCTCCATCCACTCCACGTTGTCGTATTCTTCCAGCACAGCCGGAACTTCTTCCACTTCCTCGACAGGATATACCTTTTTTCTCTGTCTGAGAATATCGTTGCATTGATTGATCAATATCCTCGTCATCCATGTCTTAAAAAATTCGGTTTTTTTCAACTGTCCCATTTTTTCCCAACAGATGAGAATCGTATCGGATATGGCATCCGCGGCGTCCTCGTCATCCCGGAGCATCGCTCTTGCAATCTTGTACATATTCTGCATCTGGGACTGCATCAGTTTGGTAAACGCGTCGGCGTCTCCTCGCTGTGCACGTTTCACTAAATCGTCCATTGGCAATTTCATCTCCTTTGCTTTTCTAACCATTAGACGGTCGGGAAAAGAAAAACGTCCCATAAATATTTTACCACAAACAACGAATGGCTCGATTCTGGTGTGCTCCCCGTCAAGTAGACAATTAAAAAAACAAAAAGTTTTTGACCCGGT
>CAMWXB010000077.1 GCA_947178125.1 uncultured Lachnospiraceae bacterium
TTCAGTTTGTATTCCACTTTCCCCCTTGGACGGGAATCTCGGTTTGCAATTCACGATGCTGCTTTCTTTTCCAGGTTTTTTAGATTTATAGTGTGATCATCTCAAGCCCTGCAATGCTACGTTTTCGAACTATAAAAAACCCTGATGAACCATTTTCATCAGGGTCACTTAGCTGGGCTACAAGGATTCGAACCTTGAAATGACGGAGTCAGAGTCCGTTGCCTTACCGTTTGGCGATAGCCCATTAACATTACAACTTGGAATTATACAGTATGTCGAAACATTTTGCAAGCCCTAATTTAACTTTTTTTGAATTTTTTTGCAAATTTTTTTCCAAATTTTTCATTTTTTATTTTTTTCTTTTTTGGCTGGCCGGATATCACAGGCAGAACCGAAATTTATCTTACTATAATTTCATAATGTATTCTTTGCCCAGCATATCCGGAAACGGTTTCCTCACTCTTTTTTACAAATTGAAAACCCGCACTTTCATAGGTGTGCTGAGCAGGAACGCAAATTTCGTTTGTCCAGACGACTATCTTTTTTGCTCCCTGCGCGATTATACGCTTAACCGCCTCACACATCTGTCGTTTTCCATAACCGTTTCCCTTATATTTCGTCAAAATGCAGTTATGCCCGACTTCTGTTAATTCGGGTAGATTGGTCGGATTCCACGACACGAACCCGATCGGCGTTCCTCCCAAAACTGTCATAAATCCGCTAAATTCGGCAATACGGGGATTGTCATAAAAGAAGTCATCAAACTCCTGCCATTGTTTATGCCAGTTCCGCTCAAATTCCGGTTCGAAAGAATAGCCGTCTTTCAAAAGAGCCGCAAGGGTTCCGCGAGGAAATTCCGTTATTTTTCTAAATTCGATATCCATATTATTCCCGTTAATTTCTGCATATATCATCGGACTTCTCCATTGACCGTTAATGTTATTTCCGCAAATTCCTGTTTCTCCAGAATCGTTTTATAAGTCTCAATCTGTTCTTCGCTTACTGATTCGTCAGATTCTAACGATAACGCGATGGAATACTGATCCGTACTCTCTGCATAAGGCTTGTAAGCAAACAAATAACAGAATATGCAAATACATAAAACAAATAAAATACCGACTGATAATATTACTTTTTTCTTCATCTCTACAATCCCCCTATAATCTGCCGGATGAGCATGTTTTTACTATACACTTACTATAGGGTAAATTCAACTACAACCACATAATTAGATATCAAAAACAGTCCAAAAGCTGTTAAAATGTACAAACTGCCTTGGCGTGAATCGGTATCTTACTTTATCCAGCATCTTTAGCCAACATAAACTATCCGATGACTGGACACCGTAAAAAATGGACAGGAAACCGTGCATTTCCTGTCCATCCCATATAATCCTTAATTTTATATCTCAAACATCAACTCCCCATACGTCGGAATCGGCCAGATATCCTTATCGACTATCATCTCCAGTTCATCCGCAGGAGTACGGAGTTTCTCCATGACCACCTTTACCGTATCTTTATAGAAAAATGCCTGCGCCTTTACATCAGCCATCGCGGATGCCTGCGCCTCTACCTTTTTCAGTTCCGTAAGGGCTGCCTGCATGGCTGCCAGTTTTCCGCTGACCGCTTTCAGCAGTTCGACCTGCATGGAAGCATCTGCGCCCGCTTCCTTTACCGCATTGGCAGTATCCGCGAGCATCTTTGTATATTTTACGACTGCCGGAATGATCTGCTTGCCCGCCATATCGATCATCGTCAGCGCTTCGATGTTGATTGTTTTCGCATAGGTCTCGTAAATGATCTCCTCGCGGGATTCCAGCTCGACCTTCGTAAAGATCCTGAACTTCTCGAACAGGCGGACCGCTTTATCCGTTGTCAGCGTTTCCGCTGCCTCGATCATGGACTTAATATTCGGAAGGCCTCTCTTCTCCGCTTCCTCGACCCATTCATCGGCATAACCGTTTCCGTTGAAAATGATCCTCTGATGTTTGGTCATGTATTCTTTGATCAGATCATGAATCGCCACTTCGAGGTCATCCGCTTTTTCCAGTATGTCCGCCGCCTCGCAGAAAGCTTCCGCAACAATTGCGTTCAGAGTGGTGTTCGGACTTGCGATAGAGTCTGCGGAACCTACCATACGAAATTCAAATTTATTTCCTGTGAAGGCAAAAGGTGAAGTTCTGTTTCTGTCGGTCGCGTCCTTCTGGAAATCGGGCAGCGTCTTAACACCGGTCAAAAGCTTGCCGCCTTCTTTTACAGAGGTCGCCGCGCCTGTCTCGATCAACTGGCTGACAACATCCTCAAGCTGCTCTCCCAGGAAAATAGAGATGATCGCCGGAGGCGCCTCGTTCGCCCCTAATCTGTGGTCATTTCCGACATCGGATGCCGACTGGCGCAGCAGATCCGCATGGGTATCTACAGCTTTCATGATGCAGGCGAGTACGAGCAGGAACTGGATGTTTTCATTCGGTGTCTCACCCGGATCCAAAAGGTTCACGCCGTTATCCGTCGTAATGGACCAGTTGTTATGTTTACCGGAACCGTTCACACCGGCATACGGTTTTTCATGCAGGAGACATCTCATGCTATGTTTCGTTGCGACTTTTTTCATCGTCTCCATAACGATCTGGTTGTGGTCTACCGCGATGTTGGCAGTCTCATAAATCGGCGCCAGCTCATGCTGTGCAGGAGCTACTTCATTATGCTGCGTTTTCGCCGTAACGCCCAGCTTCCAGAGTTCTTCATTCAAGTCTTTCATATATGCGCCGACACGTTCTCTGATAACGCCGAAGTAATGATCCTCCATTTCCTGTCCCTTCGGCGCAGGCGCCCCAAACAGGGTACGTCCGGCAAACATCAGGTCGGTTCTTTCCATATACAGTTTTTCGTCTACCAGGAAATATTCCTGCTCGGGCCCTACGGAAGCCGTTATTTTGGTCGCTCCGGTATTGCCAAACAGGCGGACGATACGGAGCGCCTGCTCGCTCAACGCTTCCATGGAGCGCAGAAGCGGCGTCTTTTTATCCAGCGCTTCACCCGTATAGGAACAGAACGCAGTCGGAATACAGAGAATCGTTCCACAGGTGGATTCCTTCAAAAACGCAGGGGATGTGATGTCCCATGCCGTATATCCTCTCGCCTCGAAAGTAGCGCGCAGACCGCCGGACGGGAAGGAAGAAGCATCAGGCTCGCCTTTGATCAGTTCTTTCCCCGAAAATTCTGTCAACATCCTGCCGGACTCATCCGGATGCGTTACGAACGCATCATGCTTTTCGGCAGTAATACCTGTCAGCGGCTGGAACCAGTGTGTATAATGGGTCGCGCCGTGCTCTACCGCCCAGTCCTTCATCTCTTTCGCAACGACATTCGCCGCTCCCATCGAAAGCTCGCCGCCATTGTTCATAACGTTCACCACTTCTTTGTATACGTTTTTCGGCAAACGTTCCTTCATTTTGCTAAGCGTAAACAAATTCTGGCCAAAAATCTCTTCCACGTTGAAAACTTCGCTCATATCACTACTTCCTTTCTTTTTCAGGTTATCCGAACCCTCCCCATTTTGATACGCTGCGGTGCGTTATACAAAAAAATGCTCCAAAAATAAGCTTTTTGGAACATCCTCGTTCAAGATACCTTATATGATTATTACATTTGGTTGCTATTTCCTTTACTAAAATACGCTATTTCTCTCCAAAATGCAATACCCGGATTCAAATTTTGTATATTTTGCAGGAATTCCGTCATGAAAAAGAAATTTACTGTTCATTTTCCACAAAATTTCTGACCCGTAGAATATCATACCTGTCGGGAACCTGCGACAGTTCTACGTCAATCAGCTGTTTGGAATGAGGACAGCTTTCCACCTCTTCACCATCTTCATTGTACATATGCAGCACTTTGACAGGCACATTCGCACCCGACGGCTTCATGATTTCAATTTCATCCCCCACGCAGAATTTGTTCCGCTGTTCGATACGGGCACGGCCCAGCGTATCGACGGAGCCTACGATGCCAAGATAGATATATTCATTCACATAGGTATTGTTATCATAAATCTGTGCAGTCTCCGTTTCCTGCCTGCCAAAATAAAAACCGGTCGTGAACTGACGGTAAGTGCATTTGGCGATTTCCGCCCGGTACCAGCCCATGTTTCTACGGTATTTTTCCTCCGATTCCAGATAGTCATCAATCGCCTTCCGGTAAGTGCGCGCAACCGTTGCGACATACAGCGCGGTCTTCATTCTTCCTTCTATTTTAAAACTGTCGATTCCGGCATCTATCATCTCCGGAATATGCTCGATCATGCAAAGGTCTTTCGAGTTAAAAATATAAGTGCCCCGCTCGTTTTCATAGACGGGAAGATACTCTCCCGGCCTCTTTTCTTCCACGACCGCATATTTCCAGCGGCACGGATGGGTGCACGCCCCCTGATTCGCATCCCTTCCCGTAAAATAACTGCTCAGAAGACATCTTCCAGAATAGGAGATACACATCGCTCCATGGATAAAGCTTTCAATCTCCAGTTCTTCCGGTATCCGCTCCCGAATTTCCTTAATCTCCCGCAAAGACAGCTCTCGCGCGGAAACGACCCTTTTTGCCCCCTGCTCGTGCCAGAAGCGATAGGTCAGATAATTGGTATTATTCGCCTGTGTGGAAATATGGATATCGATTTCCGGGCAGATTTCTTTTGCGAGCATAAACATGCCCGGGTCCGCTATGATGAGCGCATCCGGCTTCATCTCTTTTAATTCCCTGAAATATGCCGCCACACCCTCCATATCGTCATTGTGCGCCAGAATATTTGCAGTCACATGCACGCGCACCCCATGCGCATGTGCGAATGCAATTCCTTCTTCCATTTCTTTCTTCGTAAAATTCTTCGCCTTTGCACGCAGCCCAAAAGCCTCTCCGCCGATATATACCGCATCCGCGCCAAATATGACCGCCGTTTTCAACACTTCCAGACTGCTCGCCGGAATCAGTAATTCAGGTTTCCTCATTCCATTCCTCCATACATCTCCATACATCCCAACAGAATCAATCATGCCATAATTGGCGGCACAAACAATTTACGAAAACCTATGGAGAATCGCCCTGCGATTCTCCGGGGAATGACATAGATTTTCTTAGGCGGTGTTTTCTACCGCCTTAGAAAATCTTCATTCCCTTTTGACGCTTACCGTAATTCCGTCCCCCACCGGCAGTATCGCCGTTTCCAGCTGAGGATGATGCTTCAACTCATACAGATATTCCCGCATTCTTGTATGTATCGTGCGGTTCCTTCTCGTCACCGCATAACGGGATTCTATGATATCGCCGTCCTGCAATACATTATCGGACAAAAGAATGCCGCCCTCCGGCATCAGCCGCAGAATGTCAGGCAGAAAATGGATGTACTGTCCCTTGGCGGCATCCATGAAAATAAAATCATAAGGACCATCCAGCTTTTTCAGCCAGTCCAGCGCATCCCCTTCCAACAGCCTGATCTGCTCTTCTTTTCCCGCCCGCCTGAAATTCTCTCTGGCAACCGGGATTCGTTTTTCATATTTTTCAATCGTCGTTATTTTACATTCCGCCGGGGCATACTCGCTCATCAATAATGCAGAAAAACCAATGGCACAGCCGACCTCCAGAATAGACACGGGCTTTTTCACTGCAAGAAGCAATTTGATAAAGCTCTGCATTTCCGTCCGAATGATCGGCACATTGGTTTTTTTTGCTTCCTTTTCTATCTCATCCAAAAAAGGGGTATTGCCCGGGTCAAGGGAATTGATAAACGCAGTCGTACGTTCATCGCCTGTCATAACCGCTCTTCCTCCGCATGATCTTATTCGTTTCCGCCGGCCCCTTCAGTGTCTCCACCGGTTTCTCCGCCCTCTCCGGCTTCCTCACCGTCTTCAGATGTATCGCCTTCCGCGCCTTCTTCCCCTGTATCTTCAGAACCCTCTTCGCCGTCTTCGCCGGATGCTGCCTGATCATCCGCTTTACTCTTATTGCTCTCTTCCGTTTCTACAGTCTCTGCCGCCATGATCGCCAGCATTTCATCGCTCTTCATCGAAGTATTGAGGTCGTAAATGCCCGGATTGATCTTTCCGTGATTTTCCGACAATAACTCCTGTACGAAAAATAAATTTGCATCCCTGATCAGCCCTTTTTCCTCCAGCATCTTCCCGATATCCCTTACGGAATCATCCGGCTCCACATAGACGCTGATGATCCTGCCCTCTCCGGTCGTCATCGCTTCTTCCGCAAAAACTCTGTACCCAAAATCATATGCTTTGATTGCCGTATCATAAACAAATGAAACCAGAAAAAAAACGACTGCCACTTTAATGATCGTCTCTACGATCGATCCTATCACTTGTTTTATATCCATAGTAAACCTCCACCCCAAGTCGTAATTCAGGGTTTTATTCAAAATCCAACTCTGCAGTGACCAACACATTCACTTCCTGCATCATACGGCAGAAGGCCAGTTCAGCTCTCAGGAAATCATCTACCAGTGGATTTGCACGAAACTCTTCATATTCCCGTTCAAAAGCATCAAGCCTGTCAAGCAGTTCGTCTCCCGGCGTCTCTGTCTGCAATGCAAAATTACGCTGTCGATATTCAGTGACCATTGCGAATAGTTCCGGTTGTTTCTTTAACTTTTCTTTCTGATGATCATACTCTCTGTAAATCCCCGATTTTCTGATTTCTTCTATAAAGTTTTCCGTTGCTTTCTTCACAATGCTGTCTAACATGCTGTCTTTCTCCTTTTAAACTTCCATAATGATCGGAAGTATCATCGGACGTCTCTTCGTTTTCTTCCATACATATTCGCTCAGAACATCTTTGATCGTAGATTTCAGTTTTCCCCAATCAGTCTGTCCTTTTTCCAGACATCCCGTAACTGCACTGTCCACCAGAAGCCTTGCCTCTTCTAACAGTTCGTCCGATTCACGGACATATACGAAACCGCGGGAAACAATATCCGGTCCCGACACGAGCTGGCTATTGTAAGAGTCGAGCGCGAGTACCACGATTAGAATACCATCTTCTGCAAGATGCTGTCTATCCCTTAAAACCACATTTCCAACATCACCGACGCCAAGGCCGTCTACCAGAATCGCGCCAACCGGCACTTTTCCTGTCACTTCTGCCCGCTCCTCGCCAATCTCCAGCACATCGCCCGAATGCAGGATGAAAATATTTTCCTTATCGATGCCAAGCTCCCGTGCTATCTTAGCCTGCGCCTTCAAATGCTTGTATTCACCGTGCACCGGAATCGCATACTTGGGATGCAGCAGCGTATACAAAAGTTTGATCTCCTCCTGACAGGCATGTCCCGAAACATGGACATCCTGAAAAATAACATCCGCGCCCTTCATCAAAAGTTCATTAATAACATTTGTGACCGCTTTTTCATTCCCCGGTATCGGATTGGACGAAAATATAACTGTATCTCCCGGCACGATGGAAATCTTCTTGTGGATATTGCTCGCCATACGGCTCAAAGCCGCCATACTTTCGCCCTGACTGCCCGTTGTAATAATAGCCGTCTTTTCATTCGGATAATTCTTCAGCTGCTCGATATCGATCAATGTCTGATCCGGAATGTTCAGATAGCCAAGCGTTGAAGCCGTTTCAATGATATTGACCATACTGCGGCCCTCCACAACGACTTTCCGGCCGAACTTGTAAGCCGAATTGATGATCTGCTGCACTCTGTCAACATTGGATGCAAAGGTCGCAATTATGATCCTCGTATCACTGTGTTCCGAAAACAGCGTATCGAAGGTCTTTCCTACTGTTTTTTCAGACGGCGTAAAACCAGGCCGCTCCGCATTCGTACTGTCGCACATCAGCGCGAGCACTCCCTTTTTGCCGATTTCCGCAAAACGCTGTAAGTCGATAGCATCCCCGAATACAGGCGTATAATCTACCTTAAAATCTCCCGTATGCACCACGACGCCTGCCGGAGAATAAATCGCCAGCGCTGCCGCGTCTACAATACTATGATTGGTCTTGATGAATTCAATCCGGAACTGTCCCAGATTGATCGACTGTCCGAACTTTACGACCTTTCGTTTCGTCGTGTTCATCAATTCATGCTCTTTCAATTTGTTTTCGATAATGCCCATCGTCAGTTTCGTTGCATAAACGGGCACATTGATTTCCTTTAATACATAGGGCAGTGCGCCTATATGGTCTTCATGACCATGCGTGATCATAAAACCTTTGACCTTTGAGATATTATCCTTCAGATAAGTAATGTCCGGAATGACCAAATCGATTCCAAGCATCTCATCTTCCGGAAAAGACAGACCACAATCTACTACAATAATACTGTCTTCGTATTCAAAGGCAGTAATATTCAGCCCAATCTGCTCCAGACCGCCCAAAGGTATGACCTTCAGTCTGGATGCCGTTCCCTGTTCACTTTTCTTCAAAAAATTTTCCTCCACTTTCTCTGCATACCAGTATAGCGTTCCATCGACTGATCATCCACTCCGCAAAAGCGCCCGGTCTTCCTATTGGTATATCCCCGCTCTGTTTCCGGCTGTCATTGCTTTTCCGATTCGAAAAAACAGCCCAATGTCACCCTATATGTATCTGCGTTCCTTCATTTTATTAGTTTCCGTTTTCTATTAAACTTTCGTATACGTTCAGGAAAAATCGATATCCTCCAGCATACTTTCAAATACAGCCGAAACTGCATCAAGTTCCTCATCCTCCGTCACAATCTCATAAAGCGCCTCTGCTTCACCCGGCTGTGACATATCCTTTAAGATCAGGGCTTCCCCGTCATCTTCTTCCGTATCAGTCACCAGAATGTAATCAATGCCGCCGATTCTCGTCTGCTCTAAAACATAAAACTCGACCGCTTCTTCACCTTCCGATCTGAAAACAATTTTCTCCATTATAAAAATACTCCATTCTTCCTGCCTGCCGCTTCCAAAAGCCTCAGGCGTCTTCCCTGCCAGCCCGGTAATCCAGATATCCCTGCAAAATAAAGACTGCAGCTATCTTGTCCACATATTCTTTCCGGTCTTCTCTCCTGATTCCTGCTTCCATCATTGCTCTATCCGCCGCAACGGTCGTCAGTCTCTCATCCCACATGGTCACGGGCAGTCCTGTCCTTCGCTCCAGCTTGTCCTTAAATTCCAAAGACAGCTGCGCCCGTTCACCGATGGTATCATTCATATTTTTAGGAAATCCCAACACAATTTCCTCTACCTCGTATTGAATGATCAGTTCTTCAATCCTCGCCAGAGTCTTCCGTAATTTATTTTCATCTTTTCTTCTGATAATTTCAATTCCCTGTGCCGTAATGAAAAGGGGATCGCTGATCGCCACTCCTACTGTCTTAGAACCGAAATCCAGTCCCATTATCCTCATAATTATCCTTTACCGCTCTCCGGGCGGACGATGTCTCATCCTATCTGTGAAGGGATTTTTTAATATATTCCTTCAGCATTTCTTCCACCAGTTCATCGCGTTCCACCTTCATGATCAGGCTTCTTGCATTTTTATGACTTGTAATATAAGTAGGGTCGCCGGACATAATGTATCCCACAATCTGATTCACCGGATTGTAACCTTTCTCCGTCAATGCCTCGTAGACCGTCGCAAGAACGATCTTCACGCCCGTTTCCGGCTCCGTCTCTACTCTGAAATATTGTGTATTCTCCAAATCCTGCATCTTTATAATGCTGCCCCCTTTTTAAGCTTTTGTCCGATTCCTTCTGTTGCTATCATACTCTATCTGTGGGTAAAATTCAATCTTTCCCTTCATATTCCGGGCAATCTTAATCAATCTTTCATGTTTTGGGACACTTTCTGTTCTTCTACAAGCATGATATCATCCTGTAAAGTGCCCACGAGCGTTTCCGACAGAATGCGGTTCTTAAAATCTCCCTGCGCTTTTCTGCCTATCTTTATATATCGTACCGTATGGCCGATTTGATAAACGGTTTCGCCAATTTTTTTGGCCTCCTCATACAATACTTCCACATTTTCACCGATAAAAGACTGCCTGTATTCCTGCGACAAACGCTGTTCCAACCGCATCAGTCTGCCGCTCCTCTCTGCTTTTACCTGATCGGAGACCTGATCTTCCATAGCGGCGGCTCTCGTCCCCTGCCGTCTGGAATATTTGAAAATGTGCATTTCATAAAAATGCACTTTTTCAAGAAAAGCTTCCGTAGATTTGAACTCGTCTTCCGTCTCACCCGGAAAACCAACGATCACATCCGTTGTAATCGCCGGCCGGTCAAAATACCGCCGCAATATTTCCACTTTTTTCAAGTATTCCCCTGTCGTATAACGCCTATTCATCCGGCGCAGCGTTTCATCGCATCCGCTCTGCAGAGAAAGATGAAAATGCGGACATACTTTTGAAAGCGCGGAAAGTTTTCCGGCAAATTCTTCCGTGATAATTCCCGGCTCCAGAGAGCCAAGTCTTATCCGCCGCAGCCCGTCCACCCTGTTTAATTTTTCAAGTAACTGCAATAATTCCGGGGTTCCTCTGTCGATGCCATAAGAACTGATATGGATTCCGGTCAGCACAATTTCCTGATACCCCGTTTCTACAAGGCGCAATACCTCTGCCAGAATATCCTCTTCCCTGCGGCTCCTCACCCGTCCCCTCGCATAAGGAATAATGCAGTAAGAACAGAACTGATTGCATCCATCCTGAATCTTTACATAAGCCCTCGTATGCCCGCTTGTGCCGGTAAGCTTCATTTCTTCGTATTCTTTCGTATGATCGATGTCGATGACCGTCCGGCTCTGCAGCATTCTATCCCGGTCAGACAGCGTTCCGTTTTCCTTTGCCGCCAGATATTCTTCAAGAATCTCCGCCACATCCCTTTTCCGATTATTACCGATTACAAGGTCGATCGCCATATCTTCCGCTATTTTCTCTCCGCCGGTCTGCACATAACACCCTGCGGCTACCACGACCGCGTCCGGATTTTTTTTCTTCGCGCGATGAAGCATCTGTCTGCTTTTCTGGTCTGCAATATTCGTCACGGTACAGGTATTGATAATATAAATATCGGCTTTCTCATCAAATGGTACAATTTTATAACCCTTTTCCTGTAAAATTTGTTGCATAACATCCATTTCGTAACCATTTACTTTACAGCCAAGATTATGTAGCGCTATACTTTTCATAATAACTCCTGTATTTTTGTGTTGTTTTGACATTGACTTTTATTGTCCCAGCCTTTAGTATTAAAACTAACAGTAAGTATATGAAGGAGGTAGTCTTAATGAAAACCGTTCAGATTTCTTTAAATTCAATCGACAAAGTAAAGTCTTTCGTGACCGATATTACAAAATTTGATTATGATTTTGATCTTGTATCGGGCAGATATGTTATTGATGCAAAATCTATTATGGGTATCTTCAGTCTGGACTTATCCAAACCAATTGACCTGAATATCCATACGGAAGATGGAGCCGATGAGATCATGGAAGCTTTGAAGCCTTATCTCATGTCCTGAATCCAGTACATATGGATGATACCATCGGATGAATCCCATCCTTTGGTATCATTTTTCTTTTCACACTAGATGATAATTAATTCTTTGGTATCCAGCGCAGTCTGAACGAGTTCATCGATTTTTTCTGCCAGATTCTGTTCATGCCTTTTGATGATCTTCAGATTCGGTTTTGTGACAGGATGCTTTGCTACGAATATCGTACAGCAGTCTTCATAAGGCAGGATGGACGTCTCGTAAGTATCGATCTTTTCTGAAATATCCACAATCTCCATTTTATCAAAACCGATTAACGGCCGATAGACCGGCAGTTCGCAAACTTCATTTGTCACCATCAGGCTGTGCATCGTCTGGGAAGCCACCTGCCCGATGCTCTCGCCGGTGATCAGACCAAGACATTCAGATTCTTTGGCAAGATGTTCTGCAATCCGCATCATATAACGCCGCATGATAATTGTCAATTCGTCATGTGGACATTTATCATAAATATACATTTGAATATCGGTAAAATTAATGACATGCAGATAAATAGGGCCCGTATACTGTGAGACTTTTCTCGCCAGATCTACGACCTTCTCCTTTGCCCTCTCACTCGTATAAGGCGGTGCATGGAAATATACCGCATCAATCTTCACGCCGCGCTTCGCGATCATATACCCCGCCACAGGCGAATCGATTCCGCCCGACAACAGGAGCATTGCCTTTCCGCCCGTGCCGACCGGCATTCCCCCCGGTCCCGGAATGATTTCCGAATAGATATAGATCTTATCCCGGATTTCAATATGCAGCATAATATCCGGTTCATGAACGTCTACTGTCATTTCCGGATAGGCATCTAAGATAATACCACCCATTTCCATATTGATTTCCATCGAATCGAGCGGATAATTCTTCCGCGCTCTTCTGGCTGCCACCTTGAATGTCTTATGCTTGTCCGGATAGACCTCGTCCAGATATTTAACGACCCGCTCCCCCAGCTTCTCAAAACCTTCGTCTTCCACGGAAACGACCGGGCAGATGCCGGAAATCCCAAACACTTTCTGCAAAACCTCTACTGTCTCTTCCTGATCAAATTCCGACACGGCATCCACATAAATTCTGCCGTCGGTCTTGCGCACCTGAAAATCCCCGTCGCATTTTTTCAGGGCATATTTGATCTGCTTTACAAGTGCATTTTCAAAAAGATACCGGTTCTTTCCCTTAACTCCGATTTCCGCATATTTGATCAAAAATGATGTGAACATATCCCGCTCCTTCTCCATTTCCATGTAACTCTATGGCTGTGCGTCTTAACCTGACAGAATCGCTATAAGGCGATTCTGTCGGTCTTCTCGCCCTAGCGGCGTGTATACCGCCTCAACATCGGAATGATATCGTATAGTGCCTTTAATGTATATCTGATTTCTTCTTCGGTCGTAAAAATAGAAAAACTGAACCGTATCGTCGATTCCAGCATTTCCTTCTCGACGCCGATGGCTTTCAATGTCGCGGAAGGCATCGGCTTATTGGAAGCACATGCACTGCCCGCCGAAACATAAATGTTTCTGTCTTCCAGCGCATGAAGCAGTACCTCGCTCCGAATCCCTCTGACAGAAAGGCTCACGATATGAGGCGCCCCTTCCTTTCCGCTGCATCCGTTGACCTTCACATATTCAATCTTCGAAACGCCCTGAAGGAACATTTCTCTCAAATGATACAGCCTTTCCACATCTTCATCCAGATTCTCGTACATCAGTTCAGCCGCTCTGGCCATCCCTGCAATGCCCGGCACATTCTCCGTACCGGAGCGCATCCCTTTCTGCTGTCCGCCGCCATAGATGATTGGGCTGATCTTAATTTTATCATTCACATACAAAAATCCGATACCTTTCGGGCCGTGAATCTTATGCGCGCTGACCGAAAGCAGGTCAATCTTCATTCGGGAAGGGTAAATACGGCACTTGCCGAACCCCTGCACCGCATCCACATGGAAAACCGTATG
Organism: uncultured Lachnospiraceae bacterium; assembly: GCA_947178125.1. GTDB lineage: Bacteria > Bacillota > Clostridia > Lachnospirales > Lachnospiraceae > UBA3282. The sequence goes on from CAMWXB010000077.1 coordinate 13,470, forward strand.
CGGATTGATTCTTTTGATCAGTTCTCCCGCTTCCGCGATCGGCTCTATTGTACCGATTTCATTATTCGTGTGCATAATGGATACCAGAATCGTATCTTTACAGACTGCCTGTTCCAAATCCTCCAGACGGATTTTCCCCTGCCCATCCACGGGCAGATACGTCACCCGGAATCCCTGGTCTTCCAGATACCGCATCGTCTGAAGAACTGCCGGATGCTCTATCCTTGTTGTGATCAGATGCCTCCCGGTACGGTGATTGGCCATTGCCGTGCCAATCAGGGCTATATTATCCGATTCGGTTCCTCCGGAGGTAAAAAGAATTTCTTTCTCGTTCACTTTCAGTATTTTAGCAAGTGTTTCTCTCGCATATCGTATATAATGCTCTGCTTCTACGCCCTTATGGTGCATGCTGGAAGGATTTCCATACTCTTCACACATAATTTTCATCATAAGCTGCGCTGCCTCATCAAAGCATCTGGTCGTAGCCGAATTATCCAAATATACTTCCATAAACAGCTCCTATTTTGTCATATTCTACTTTAGCATCTCATAATATAGTATATGATGCCCATCGCTTAGTGGCACAAATCTTTCATCCTCCTCACCCTTCAAGGTGATACATCAGCCAGGACAGTACCGTGAAGCCGGCAGTCTCCGTTCTGAGTATACGCTTTCCGAGCGTGATCGGAATGCAGCCGCCTTCCATTGCCGCCGCAACTTCCTTTTCTTCAAAGCCGCCTTCCGGGCCGATAAAAACAGCCACCGATTCTCCGGGCCGGATGCCGTTTATGATTTCCTTTGTTTTCGCCATATCTTCTGCCAGTTCATAGGGGATCAGCCTGATATCCGCTTTTCCTGCATAAGCAACGGCTTCCTTCATGCTCATGACCTCTGTCACCTTCGGTATGATGCTCCTTTTGCTCTGCTTCGCCGCGGCTTCAGCAATCCCCTGCCATCTGGCTGTCTTTGCTTTTGCTTTTTTTTCATCCAGTTTGACGACCGCTCTTCCCGTCGCCATCGGAATGATCTCACACGCACCGAGTTCTACTGCCTTCTGTACGACCAGTTCCATCTTATCCGCTTTGGGAAGCCCCTGAAAAAGATAAATCCTGGAAGGAAGTTCAACGCCGTCCTCTTTGATAAAACGCAGCGTGCAGATGACCTCTTTTTCCGAAAAATCCTCAATGCCGCAGCGGTATTCCCTGCCGTCCACACCATTGCTGACCGCGATTTCTTCACCGGCCTTCATCCGAAGCACATTTTTAATATGATTAAAATCACTGCCCGTTATGACGATTCTATTTCCCTGTATTTGCGACGGTTCCACAAAAAACTGATACATCTTTCCACCCCTGCAAAAACGAGTACACCAAGTATAGCCCCCGCACTGTCTATCAAAACATCCGTAAACCGTCCGGCGCGCCCCGGCACGAACAGCTGATGCAACTCATCACTGGCAGCATATAACGCAGCAGCTATAATCGCCAAAAGGATTTTACTCCTCGTTGTGAACTGCCATTTTCCCAGCCAGATATACAGCAGAACCGATAAAATCGCATACTCTGCCATATGCGCCGCTTTTCTGACAGCCCCTTCGATTTGAGCCGCTATCTGGTGCAGTTTTTCATCCTCCCAATTCAGGCCGAAAAAACTATCTGCCGAACGCACCATCCGATAACTGAACGATTCACTGACCGCGGTAGACTCTTCCTTCCCCTGAGCTGAAAAACCAAAGATTACACACATCCAGAACAGTGCAAGAATTCCGGCAGCTGTTCTGATCATCCCCATCATGGTTTACGGGCGGTTATTGATACCCACTCGCCCTGACGGGTAACTTCCACGATTTCAAGTCCGGCTTTCCTGACCGCTTCCGCAACGGTCTCTTCTTTTTCCTGAATGATACCGGAAGTAATATAGATACCGCCCGGTTTCATCTGCTCTATAATGACTGGCGTCAAATCTACCAGTACGTTTGCCAGAATATTTGCCACCACGATATCATAACACAGATAACCGACTTTGTCCTGTATTTCTTTCTCCGTGATGATATTTCCGATCATCATCGTAAAATCATCTTTCCGGATACCGTTCGTTTCCATATTCTGCCTGACTGCCTCTATGGCGCAGGGGTCCAGATCCGTGCCGACTGCTTTTTTGGCACCGTACATCAACGCAATGATCGAAAGAATACCGCTTCCCGAACCCACATCCAGAAGTACCGTCTCCGGTGTCAGGAATTTTTTGATCTGGCGGATACAAAGCTGTGTCGTATCGTGCATCCCGGTTCCGAAGGCCGTACCGGGATCGATATGCAGAATCTTCTTATTTTTATCTTCTTCCGGTACTTCTTCCCAGGAAGGAATGACCAGTAAATCGTCGATATAGAACTGATGGAAAAATTTTTTCCAGTTATTGATCCAGTCAATATCCTCCGTTTCATCCACACTGATCGTCCCTTCGCCAATATCCATGAATACCCGGAGTTCCGCCAGTTCTTCTTCTATCTGTTTTAAAATAACTTCTCTATCGACAGACTCTCCATTCAATACAAGGCTTCCATTTTCTTTTTCTTCCACAAAAAAACTGAGATAGGCGATTCCGTCATCCGCACCGGTCACGGGCGGAATATCTACGAACATCTGCTCCTTCTCCCATGCGCTCAAAGGCACTTTATCTTCAATCTGCGCACCTTCCAGACCAATATCATACAACGTGCTGATAATGATATCCTCCGCCTCCGTCAACGTTTTTATTTTAAATTTTATCCATTTCATACTTCGGTATCCTTTTTCTTTTCCCAATTTTAATAAAAAATGTTAGCATCTGCAAATATTATTGAAAATGTTATGCCTGAAAGTTTTTCTGAATTTCATCGATTCTGCGCAGTTCTTCCTCACTGAAAGCAATATTGTCCAGCGCTTTGATATTTTCCAGGATCTGCTCCGATCTGCTCGCTCCAATTAATACGGATGTAATCCTGCCGTCTTTTAAAATCCATGCAAGCGCCATTTGTGTCAGCGTCTGTCCTCTTTCTCCTGCAATCTCATTCAGTTTCCTGACTTTTTCCAAAAGTTCCGGCTTCAGGGCATCTTCGTGAAGATAAGGGCTCTTTTTGCCGCCGATGCGGGAATCTTCCGGAATTCCATTTAAATATTTTCCTGTCAAAATGCCCTGCTGCAACGGACTGAAAGCAATACAGCCAAGTCCGTTCTCATATAAAAAGTCTTTCAGCCCATCTTCCTCTATCCATCTGTTCAGAATAGAATAAGACGGCTGGTGAATAATAAAGGGTGTCTTCAATTCTTTTAAAATACGGTAAGCTTCCTCCGCCTGCGCTTTTTTATAATTGGAGATTCCCACATATAACGCCTTCCCGGCGCGGACGATCTGGTCTAATGCGAGCATCGTTTCTTCAATCGGCGTTCCCGGATCCGGCCTGTGATGATAGAAAATATCCACATAATCCAATCCGAGTCTCTGCAAAGACTGATCCAGGCTGGCAGTCAGGTATTTTCTGGAACCACCGTCGCCATAAGGCCCTTTCCACATATCATAACCTGCTTTGGTGGAAATGATCATCTCATCCCGATAGGGCATCAGGTCCGATTTTAAAATCTGTCCCATGCTGCTTTCTGCACTCCCATAAACGGGACCGTAATTATTTGCAAGGTCAAAATGGGTAATACCGTTATCAAATGCCGTAAACAGAATTTTTTTCATATTTTCCAGATTATTGACAGAACCAAAATTATGCCACATTCCGAGTGAGAACGCCGGAAGTTTTAATCCGCTCCTGCCGCACCTGTTATATATCATTTTTCCATAACGGTTTTCATTCGCAATATACATTTCTATAACCATGCTCCTTTCTCAACACGCGAGTTTGGGCTGCCAAGCACAACCTTTCTTCCTTCTGTCAGCTATTACCATCTTAATAAATTTTCCCTGACCTTCTGATTGTATCACACATTACGCTCATCTGGAAAGTATTTCAGCAATTTATCCAGTATACAGAATGTCGATTTTAGGGTATAATGTGGGAAATGATTCGATGATTGAATGTTTTACATTTCCATACGGATGAAAAAAACTGTGAAAATTGGAGGATATATTATGCACAGAAAAAGAATTGCCCTGGCAGTGACTTCTCTTCTGCTCACCGTTTCCTGCCTTACCGGTTGTGGAGAAGAAGAAGCAAAAATGGAAGTCAAAGAGCCGGAAGTCGTATACGTTGATGATGGCCAGACAGAAGGAACGGTAGAAACAGAAAGCGAGGCTCCAGAAGCCGTGCCGGAAGAACTTACGACCGCTTATCCTGTCGTCAGCGAGGAACGGGAGTCCGTAAACGGACAGATACAAAGCTATCTAACCGGACAGTGGACGAACGAAGAAATCGCTACAAGAAGACCTATTGCAGTCATGATTCCCAACAATAAACCGGCCATGCCGCAATACGGGCTGTCCAAAGCAGCTATTATTTATGAAGCTCCTGTGGAGGGCCGTATTACAAGACTGATGGCCGTTTTTGAGGATTTTGATGATCTGGACCGCATTGGTCCGGTCAGAAGCAGCCGGGATTATTTCCTTTATACGGCAATGGGTTATGAAGCAATTTATTGTAACTGGGGACTCGCCGTACCGTATGTTGAAGCGTTGATCAACAGGGATGATGTCTATAACGTCAGTGCCGCTGTAACAGGTATTCATAATCCTGCTGATGAGGCATTCGACCGGGTAAGCCGCGGTTCAAACTACGCATTGGAATTTACCGGATATCTGATGATCGACGGACTGATGAAAGCCGTGGACAGGCTCGGTTATGACTGGAGCTACGACAATGCTTATGTCCGCCCGTTTTTATTTGTCGCTGACGGCACTTATGCGGATTATGCCGAAAATGAATCTGCTACCATGATCTATCCTGGCGGTGCATCGGGCAGCAACTCCGGCGGATACGGTTCTTATCATCCTTACTTTGAATACCACGAAGATGACCATTTGTATTATCGTTATCAGGATGGCAGCAAACAGATTGATGAGTATACCGGCGGCCAGCTGACTGTCTCAAATGTTATTTTCCAATACTGCCACGGTGAAGTCCGAGACGACCATGATTACCTTGCTTTCGGCGTTCATGGAGAAGGCGAAGCGATTGTCTTTACCAACGGCAAGGTCATCAAAGGAACATGGAAACGCAACGATGGTGATTTTACACCCGCCCGTTTCTATGACGAAAACGGTGATGAGATTATTATGAATCAGGGAAGCACCTGGATTTGTAATATTTGGGATGAATACAGTGAATTTATAGAATACAAATAAATAAAATAAATACTATAAACATGAGAAGGGGCTGTCGGGAAATAGATAGTCCATAATAGGGGGCGATGTGATTCGTACG
>CAMWXB010000078.1 GCA_947178125.1 uncultured Lachnospiraceae bacterium
TATGTATTTCTACATACTCTACTCCTTATAGTTATCTTATCTAAATGACATTGCCTGCTTCCCCAACTCTTTTGCTTTCTCAAAATTCGCATATGCGGATTCCAGATTGATCGTATTCCCATCTACGCCATACAAGTCGGCACGTCCCTTCTCGTAAAACTCATTTGCCTCTGCTTCTTTTGCAGCGGCTTCTTCCTCAGCTTTTCTGGCTGCCTCCGCCTCTTCAGCGGCCTTTGCAGCCTCCTCTTCTTCCGCAGTAGTTGTATCAGTTTCTGTCTGTGCCGTTACCTCTGTTTCTTCCTTTGATACCCCTCCGCATCCTGATAAAATGCCGATTATCATGGCGGTCATTAACGTTATTGCAATTCTTCTGTTTTTCAATTACTTTTCCTCCTGCTCATAAGCTAATATTTCCAGTTTAGAACGCATTGTTCTAAGAATTTATTATAGAACAATACGTTCTAAAAAGCAATAGAACAAATTGTTCTATGTATACTGATAAAGGTGAATAATATGAGAAAGTATGAACGATTGAGAAATTTGAGAGAAGATTCGGATATGACGCAGGCCCAGGTAGGAAAATACCTGCATATTACACAGCGTTCTTATGCTCATTATGAGGCCGGCACAAGAGAAATTCCAATAGAAATACTGATTGAACTGGCCAATTTATATCAGGTAAATTTAGACTATCTCGTAGGCCGCACAAACATAAAAGACCGATTACCGATGTAATTCGCACATTCCTGTTACACAAACAAAAGACCGCCGCACGAAAACCTTTCGTGCGGTGGCCCTTATTTTTATATCTTTATTTAGACCTAAATCTATACCTGTGCTACATCCTTCATCGAGAAGCTGATGCGGCCCATCTTGTCTTTTCCGAGGCAGACGACCGTAACTTTGTCGCCAAGCGTCAGAACATCCTCTACATGATTGATTCTCTCTCTCGCAATCTTGGAGATGTGAACCATGCCTTCCTTACCCGGTGCAAATTCGATAAATGCTCCAAATTCTTTGATGCTGACAACGGTTCCCTTGAAAATCTGGCCTTCTTCAAAGTCTGTCACGATAATCTTGACCATCTCAACAGCCTTGTCCATCATTTCCTTATCGGTACCGCATACGGATACCTGACCGTCATCCGTAATATCGATCTTAACGCCTGTACGGGCAATAATTTCATTGATCGTCTTTCCACGCTGTCCTACCACATCGCCAATCTTCTCCGGATCGATCTGAATGGATATGATCTTAGGCGCATACTGTCCGACTTCTTTTCTCGGCTCCGCAATCGCAGGAACCATGCAGTTTGCCATGATGAACTCGCGTGCTTCGCGGCATCTTGCGATTGCGCCTTCCACAATAGGTCTAGTCAGACCATGAATCTTGATATCCATCTGGATTGCCGTGATTCCGTCGTGTGTACCCGTTACCTTGAAGTCCATATCGCCGAAGAAATCTTCCAGGCCCTGAATATCGGTAAGCAGTACAAAATCGTCATCCGTATCTCCTGTTACAAGACCACAGGAAATACCCGCTACCATCTTCTTGATCGGTACACCTGCTGCCATCAGGGACATACAGGATGCACAGGTAGACGCCATTGACGTAGAACCATTCGATTCAAAAGTTTCGGATACGGTACGGATTGCATACGGAAATTCCTCTTCGGAAGGAAGCACCGGCAAAAGCGCACGCTCTGCAAGAGCGCCGTGTCCAATCTCTCTTCTTCCCGGTCCGCGGCTTACTTTGGTCTCACCTACGGAATAGGACGGGAAATTATAATGGTGCATATATCTCTTCGCCGTGATGTTTTCATCCAATCCGTCTACTCTCTGCACCTCGGATAAGGGCGCCAGCGTACAGACATTGCAGATCTGCGTCTGTCCACGGGTGAACATCGCGGAACCATGCACTCTTGGAATAATATCGATTTCCGCTGCCAGCGGACGAATCTGTGTCAGTTCACGGCCGTCGGGACGTTTATGGTCCTTTAAGATCATCTTCCGTACGGTCTTTTTCTGGTACTGGTAAACTGCTTCACCCAGAACTGCCAGATAATCTTCATTCTCTGCAAAAGCTTCTTCCAGCTTTTCGGTAATGTTTCTGATATTCTCTTCACGAACCTGCTTTTCATCCGTAAAAACAGCCGTTTCCATCTCTTCCGGGGTAACAATCTTCTTCATCTCTTCGAACATCTCTTCCGGAATCGCACAGCTTTCATACGCATGCTTCGGTTTGCCGACTTCCGCAACGATCTGATTGATGAAAGCGATGATCGTCTGGTTGATCTCATGTGCCTTATAAATTGCCTCTATCATTCTGGCTTCCGGAATCTCATTTGCTCCGGCTTCGATCATGATGACCTTCTCTGCCGTAGAAGCAACGGTCATCTTCAGATCGCCCTTGTCCCACTGTTCCTGGGAAGGATTGACGATAAATTCGCCATCGACCATACCCATCTGCGTCATCGCACAGGGGCCGTCAAAAGGAATATCCGAAATACTCGTTGCGATCGCCGTACCAAGCATTGCTACAAGTTCAGGACGGCATGCCGGGTCAACGCTCATAACCATATTATTCAAAGTAACATCATTTCTGTAATCTTTCGGGAACAACGGACGCATCGGCCTGTCGATAACACGGCTCGTCAGAACGGCATTCTCGGATGCCTTTCCTTCTCTTTTGTTAAAGCCGCCCGGTATTTTCCCTACCGCATACAGTTTTTCCTCATATTCCACGCTGCACGGAAAAAAATCAATTCCTTCTCTTGGTTTCTCCGATGCCGTTGCGGTTGACAATACGGTCGTTTCACCGTACTGCATGAATGCACAGCCATTCGCCTGTTTGCCGACTCTTCCAATATCGACGCGAAGGGTCCGGCCGGCAAGTTCCATTGTGTAACTCTTATACATAGCCATCTCTCCTTTGAAATTATAATCTATTTCAGGCAGAAGATGCCGAAACTACAGACATGTCCACAACCAACTCATGTTATGCGTATGTCTGTGGTCTCGGAAAATTCTTCCGCCCTGTAACACGTTTGAATAAGGAAGAAGCGTAAAGCGCTTCTGAACAGAGGAAAAAATGAAAGGCGGAAAAGCTGGCATACGCCATCCAGCCTCATCCCCGCCTTTCCCGTTTCCTTTACTTTCTAAGTCCTAATCTCTCAATCAAAGAACGATATCTTTCGATATCCTTATTTTTCAAATATGCAAGCAGACCTCTTCTCTGACCTACCATTTTCAGAAGTCCCCTTCTGGAATGGTGATCCTTCGGGTTCGCTTTCAAATGCTCTGTAAGCTCCTGGATTCTGGCTGTCAGAACCGCTACCTGAACTTCCGGCGAACCTGTGTCTCCTTCGCCTCTCGCATACTCTTTGATAATTGCTGTTTTCTTTTCTTTAGAAATCATATTTTCTCCTTTCTTTTCGGACAGTTTCTTTTATTCATATATTTACCGCCCGTTAAACGCCTGATACTAAGAATGGGGTGGAGTTTTCCCTGTTCCGAGTATCGGCTGAAATTCATACTTGATTATTTTACCATATCGGTATCTGCTTGACAAGATACAAAAATGAAGAAAAGAACTAAAAAAAACCAAAAGCGTTAAAAAAGCATAAAACAATAGAAAGCCCGCCCTGCGAACTTTCTATCATTATCAATATCGTATGTTATTAATATACTTCTATACAGAATATCCTGCTTAGACCTGCAATATCCGTACAACTTTAAGCGGTGTCCTGTAAGTGGCATTGGAAATACGGATACCAGTCTTCGGGCTGCTGGCATGAATGACCTGGCCGCCGCCGATATAAATCGCCACATGATTGATCGTCTGTCCTTTTCCATAGAATATCAAATCGCCCGGCTGTGCTTCCGCCAGCGTGATCTTCGTCCCACAGTTCGCCTGCGCTCTGGAAGAATGCGGCAGGCTGACGCCGTATTTCTTATAAATGCTCAAAACAAATCCAGAACAATCGGCCCCCTTCGTCAGACTGGTTCCTCCCCATACATAAGGATTTCCGAGAAACTCCTTAGCATACTGACACAAATCGACTCTCACATCCGACACGCCTTGTCCATATAAGAGTTCGGTCATTGTAATCGCCGTATTGAGTCTTGCATCTACCTGCACATATTCTGCAAATACAAAGACCTCTTCATCATCCAGATAAACCCTGACCCAATCGCCTTCTGATGCCGCCACTTCCAACTGCTCTCCATTCGGCACCATCGTAATGACTTCCGAATCCGTACTCGCTTCCGCGCGTACCTTTAGCGAATCTGTCGTCACCGTAGCAATCGTCGTAACAAGTTCTTCCGCTCTATGCTTCGCCTGAACGCCAGTGAGAAGATACTCACAGCTGACATAACCCTCCACCTTTCCGGATTGGATATGTGCCCATTCACCGTCAGACTCCAAAACCTCACAGGCTGCATCCTTTGGCAGCTTACCCACCAGTTTGCCATCCTCTCCCGGTATCGCACGGACATTCAGATTATTTTCCACATTGGCAATACCCAGATTGGTATAGCCCCAATTCGCATTTCTGGCATCCTCAAAAGCCTGTGCATATTCTTCCCGCGTATTCCCGGCCTCTACAATGGAAGCTACTCCGACAGGATCTCCCAACGCATCTCTGATGCTTGTTACGGTATCGCTCTCCCCTGTTTCTTCATCCGCAGTCCCCTGTTCTGCCGCGCCCTGTCCTTCTACATTCAGCCCGGCTGCATCCTGCTCTCCGATTTCCTGTCCGTCGATTTCCTGTCCGGACGCATTTTCAATTCCTTTCGCTTCCGTATGCTGAGGGCCGCTCGCATCCGCTATATCAATATCTGTCCCAAGTAAATCAACACCAGCTGTCATCCCGTCCAGAACAGACTGCACGGTCTCCTGCCCCTTTGTTGCCAAAGCCTGAAGCGGATGACACAACATTACAAAAACTAAAAGATAACATAATTCCTTACGTTTCACTTTTCCCAACCTCGCTAACAGCTTATTTATCTCAGGTTTATTTCCTATTTATTACATAATTGTTACAATTTCATTTTTATTATAACAATTATATTGCACGCTGTCAACATCTACGCGGCCAATTCCTGCCTGAACTCACTACGGCTACGGCAGCTTCCTGTAATATTAATATAAAAAAGCCCGTACCATCCACAGCACGGGCTTTCTTATATGTATGTATCAGACTTCTGCTATCATCGTAGCAAAAGCAATATTGGTCGCATGGTCCGCAACTCTCTCCAGACCGGAAATGATATCGGAGAACAGTACCCCCGCCTCCGGCGTACACTCGTTGTTGGTCAGGCGCTCAAGATGCTTCTTCTGAAGTTCCTTCTCTTTCTCGTCAATCGCCTCTTCCAGGTGATTGATATCCTCTTCGTGTTCCTCAGAACTTTTGACGAACATTTCCAGGGAAAATCGGAGCAGCGTATTCACCATATCCAGCATATTGCCCATCTCCGACTGCGCCTCGCTGCTGAAAGATACCCCGGTTTCATTTCTCCGCTTTGCAGCATCCGCGATATTCTCCGCATGGTCGCCAATCCTCTCGATATCGTTGACGACATGGAATAACGCGCCGATGCTCTTCAAGTCTTCGATAGGAAGGGTCGTCTGGTTAATTTTTACCAGATAATCCGTAATGGCATGGCTGAGGAAATCAATATTTTCTTCTACGTCATAGACTTCCGCGATTTCTTCCTCATCCAGCGTAATCAGTGCATTCATGGCCCTGTTCAGATTTTCACTGGCAAGAGATGCCATACGGTCCAGTTCCTTGATGACCTCCACGATTGCCGTCGCGGGGTTGAATACCACCTTTTCGCCGATGTATTTTAACTGATGGCTGTCGCGGTAACCGACTTTCTTATCGCTTCCCGGTACCAGCACATACGTCAGTTTCACGATTGCTCCGATGAACGGCGCCATAATGATCACCTGGAACAGCTTAATAGCAATATGAGCATAAGCAACCACCCGCCCTGCATCCTGATGCGCAATATCCGACAGAACTGTTGTCACCTGATGGACACCAACCTTAAAAACAAAATAAACAATTGCCGTTCCGATCACATTGAAGATCAGGTGAATCGAAGCCGCTCTTTTGGCATCTTTTTTACCCGTTAAGGAAGCTAACAGCGCGGAAGTACAGGCGCCGATATTACATCCCAAAATGATGAACATGCACATATCCAGCCCCAACAGACCCTGATTGGCCATCAGGACCATAATGCTGACTGTAACGGAAGAACTCTGTATGATCGCTGTCAGCACCGCTCCCAGCAAAATTGCTAATAACGGCATCTGCAAAGATGCAAACATATGTATGACTGCCGGAGAATCCTTCATGCCTGACATGGCACCTGACATGGTACTCAATCCCATAAATAAAATACCAAAACCGATAATGATCTCACCTAACTTCGTTATCTTCTGCTTTTTACAGAACATAACGACAATAACGCCCGCAAGTAAAATAACAGGGGCTATTTTTTCCAATTTAAAAGAGACCAGCAGAGATGTCACTGTCGTACCAATATTGGCTCCGAAGATAACGCCTGCCGCCTGATACAAATTCATCAGTCCTGAATTGACGAAACTCACGACCATGACCGTACAGGCCGATGATGACTGAATGATTGCCGTAAAGATGGCTCCTACCAGAATACCCGTAAAACGATTGGTCGTCAGCTGTTCCAAAATCTGCCTCAATTTGGCACCGGCCACTTTTTCAATGCTCTCGCTCATGACCCGCATACCAAAAAGAAAAAGCCCAAGACCGCCCGCCATCGAAAGAATGATTTCCAGATTCATGTTCCGCCCTTATCCTTCCTTAGTATCTCTTCCCTTAATTATCCATACATTTCTATTCTAAGATAAATCGAATTACCTGACAAGCTTTATTTTTGGACCTCCCTGTGACCTCTCAGTGACCCTACCTGTGAGCCTGTCTGTGGACTCCCTGTGGACCTGCCAGTGAGCTGCCCAGCTCGTTCCCGAATCCGTGCCCCATAAAAAACAGGACAGGCTGCTGCTGGCTCAGGAAAGCCCGTGAAAGACCATTCCCTCCGCAATGTCCCTGCTCATCTGCTCTTTCAAAGCCTCCACGCCGTCGAATTTCTTCTCCGCCCTTTTGAAATCGAGCAGTTCCACAGTAATTTCTTTTCCGTACAGTTCTTCCGTAAAGCCATACAGATAGGTTTCGACGCCGACCACCTGGCCATCGCTTACGGTAGGCTTATATCCTACGTTGGAAATTGCCGGATAACGCCGGTCCTGAAACCACACATAAGAATAATAAACACCATTCGGCGGCAGTAATTTTTCCGCGGGGGGAAGCAGATTCACCGTCGGCATTCCAAGCTTTCTGCCGAGCTGTCTGCCATGAGCAACAACGCCGCATACCGGATAAGGTGAACCGAGCAAAAGGGCTGCTTTTTTCATATCGCCTTTTCTGATGGTCTCCCTTGTCAGCGTGGAACTTACCTCTTCTTCGCCAATGCGGACTTTATCGATGATCTCCACCTGATATCCGCATTCTGCGGAAAGTTCCTGCAATAACGCCGCATTTCCCGCTCCCTTATTTCCGAATGAAATATCCGTACCCGCGATGATGACCGCCGCCTGCAATTTCTTCGTCAGATATTCCCGCACAAAATATTCCGGTTCGGTCGCTGCCGTTTCTTTATTTAAAGGAAATTCAATCAGGACATCGATTCCCATTTTCTCAAATGCCGCCAGTTTTTCTTCTTTGCTCATCAGTCCTTTGACCGCTTTTTGGCCAAAAAACGCTTCCGGCACCGGGTCGAACGAAAAAATAACAGACGCTATTCCTCTTTTTTTCTGTGTCAGCACCCTGTCGAACAGCTTTTGATGTCCTAAATGAATACCATCAAATTTTCCAATCGTAACCACACTTTTCTGAGACAGGGCAAAGTCTGTTGTCCCCTGTATAATCTGCATATTTATCCCATGCCTTTCTCTCAGCCTGCAATCTTTGAATGCGAACACAGTCCGCTGTGCACAAGGCACAATCATTACCAGATAAATTCGTCTTCTATTGCATGAGGAACATTTTCACCGGAAAAAAGGTTTTCGTCCGTTCCTCATATCGGTAAATACCATAAAAAATGCCCTGCGCATTATATACGCGGACCTGTTCCGAATCGTTCAAGGCCTTCAGGCCGCACATCATTTTCAAGGCAAGACAGTTTCCGTTCTCAAGCTGTTTCTGATAATCATCCGATATCTTCACGCTCTGCAGCGCAGGAAACATCTCTTCCACCCGAACAATGAACTCTTCCAGTCTGTCCGCTTTGACCATCTCTTCCACATCAGAGAGTGTCAGCGCGTCGTCTGCGCAGAATCTTCCGACCCTCGTTCTTTTTAATGACGCCATTGCCGCTCCACAGCCTGCCTTTTTTCCGATATCGTCGCATAACGTCCGAATATAGGTTCCTTTCGAACATACGACCCGCATCCGGATGACCGGCAATTCCATGTGTAAGATCTCCAGCTCTTCTATACGGATACATCGCGCCTTCCGCTCTACCTCAAGCCCTTCCCTCGCCAGTTCGTATAGTTTCCGTCCGTTCACTTTCAAAGCGGAGTACATGGGCGGAACCTGTTCATAATCGCCCAGAAAGCTGTCTGCGATTTCTGCCGCCTGCTCCTCCGTGATCGTTACTTCCTGTCTGGAAAGAACGGTTCCCGACATATCCTGCGTATCCGTCGTCACGCCAAACCGGAGTTCCGCCACATACTCCTTGTTTTCCTCCGTCAGCATATCGCAGAGTCTAGTTCCAACGCCGAGGCATACCGGAAGCACGCCTACTGCATCCGGGTCGAGCGTTCCCGTATGTCCTATCTTTTTCTGTCCCAAAATCCTGCGCAGTCTGGCGACCACATCATGGGAAGTGTAGCCGGCTTCCTTATAAATATTGATAATTCCGTGATACATAATCAACCATGCTTTCTATGAAATCTCAACAGTCTCAATCTGCGTTTTAAGCAGGCTTAGAAGTTCTCTTTATCCTGAAGCTGTTCCTCTATATGTACGGACAGATTATTGATCGTATCATAATAGGTTCCCTTCATATTGCATCCCGCAGCCCTCACATGCCCGCCGCCGCCGAACTTCATTGCAATTTCCGCAACATCCACTTTTCCGTTGGAACGCATGCTCACCTTATACTCCATGGGCGCCGTCTCATACATGAAAATAGCGCATTCCACGCCTTTGACAATGCGAAGCTGATTCACGATACCGTCTAAATCTTTCGGATCTGCCTGATAGAATTTCATTGCTTTTCTATCCACCATGCTGACAATACATTTTCCGTCCAGAAAACGAATGCTCTCCAGGACCGCTCTTCCCATAATCTGATTCTGGATATAAGTCTTTTCATAAAAAGTCTCATCGATCAGTCTCGGAAAATCAAATCCGAACGAAATCAGTTCTGCCGCCACCTGTAAAGTCTGCGGAGAAGTATTAGAATATTTGAAAACACCCGTATCATGAATAATTCCAATATAGAGTGTTTTCGCAATTTCCTCATCGATCTGTTCTTTTTCGAGCAGTTCATAAAGCAGCTCACAGGTCGAACTCTTCTCCGGTTCTATGATATTGAGGCTGCCACAGCCTGTATTGCTGATATGATGGTCTATATTGATCCTTTTATCCGCCTTTTCATACAACGGCTCCACAGCTCCCAGTCGTTCTGCATTGCAGTCCATTGCAAAAAAAACATCATATGTTCTATCCGTCCTGATATCTTTTTCAAAATCCGACTTAATGATATCGATATCCGGAATACAGCGGAAGATGTCCGCCGGTTTTTCCAGATAGACATCTATCTGTGCATTTGGCAATGCTTTTTTCAAATAAAGATATAATCCCATGACGGAACCGACACAATCCCCGTCCGGTCTGACGTGTCCGCCGATTCCAATGGTTTTCGCACCCCTTACTTCCTCTATGATCTTCATAAAAACTCCCTTTCTTACTCAGCCTGCGATATTCATTTTTACTCCCTGACCGCCATGCCGCTGAAGCAGCCCTTGCTGCCACGCCGTCGGGCGGGCTGGCTTTCAGAAGTTCTTCTCACCCTTTCCCTGTACGTCATCGATCAGCTTCGACATATTGACACCGTATGCGATGGATTGATCCATAATAAAGCGTATCTGCGGTGTATTCCGCAGGTTGAGTTTCCGCGCGAGCTGGTTTTTCATAAAACCTTCAGCGCTGTTCAATCCGGCAAGCGTATCCTTCTGCACCTGCTCATCGCCAAGCACGCTGATCCACACTTTACAGGTCTTTAAATCCGGAGCGACTTCCACTGCAACCACGGATGTTACCTCACCGATACGGGGGTCCTTCAAATCCCCCCTGATGATCTCCGCCAAGACCCTCTGCACTTCTCCATTAATACGGGTATTCTTAATACTGTTCTTACGCATTATAAGTCCCCTTCCACTTATTACTCAACCCCAGAAAGAATCGCTCACATCATTCCTGCACAACATCTGGAAGAATCGCGAACGCGATTCTTTCGGGCTTAACTTAGAAAATCTTAGATGCCGTTCTCCGGCATCTTAGATTTTCTTTAAGCCCTGGGTACCTCTACCATTATATAAGCTTCTACGATATCGAGCTCCTGCATCTTATCAAAGCCTTCAAAAACAAGACCGCATTCAAAACCTGCTTTTACTTCTTTTACATCATCTTTAAATCGCTTTAAGGAAGCGAGTTTTCCTTCATAAATCTGCTCACCTTCCCTTGTGATACGAATCATGCAGTTTCTCTGGAATTCACCATCCAATACATAAGAACCTGCAATGTTACCGATTGCAGATGCCTTAAAGATCTGGCGCACTTCCGCATGACCGATCACTTTTTCTTCAAAGACAGGATCTAACATACCCTTCATAGCAGCTTCGATATCCTCGATTGCCTGATAAATGACTTTATAAAGTCTGACATCCACACCTTCACGCTCGGCAATCGCCTTGGCTGTCACATCCGGCCTTACATTGAAACCGATGATGATCGCAGAAGACGCGGATGCGAGCGTAACATCCGATTCTGTGATTGCACCGACACCCCCGTGAATACATTTCACGACAATTTCGTCGTTCGACAGTTTCATCAGACTCTGTTTTACAGCTTCCACACTACCCTGTACGTCCGCTTTGACGATCAGATTCAGTTCTTTCAGATTACCTTCCTGAATCTGATTGAACAGGTCATCGAGAGACATCCTTGTCTTAGTATCTGCAAGCATCTCTTCTTTATGCTGTGCCATATAAGTATCTGCATAAGATTTTGCAGATTTATCATTTTCATGAACGATAAATACTTCTCCGGCACTTGGTACATCAGAAAGACCGAGAATCTCGACCGGCATGGAAGGCTTCGCCTCCTTGACCCTTCTTCCTTTATCATCAATCATGGCTCTGACTTTACCGTGGCTTGCTCCGGCAGAAATGAAGTCACCGATATGCAGCGTACCTTTCTGTACGAGCACGGTCGCCACCGGTCCGCGTCCCTTATCCAGTTCCGCTTCGATAACAAGACCTCTTGCGCGTCTGTCCGGATTAGCTTTCAGTTCCAGAATTTCAGCTGTCAGCAAAATCGTCTCGAGCAGATTCTCGATTCCTTCACCGGATTTTGCGGAAACAGGCACAAATTCCGTGGAGCCGCCCCAATCGACCGGAATCAGCTCATGTTCGGTCATTTCCTGCTTTACTCTGTCGATATTAGCATTTGGCTTATCGATTTTATTCACCGCAACAATGATTTCGATGCCTGCTGCTTTCGCATGATTGATCGCCTCAATCGTCTGCGGCATGACACCGTCATCGGCTGCAACGACCAATACCGCAATATCCGTCGAATTGGCGCCGCGCATTCTCATCGCAGTAAACGCCTCGTGTCCGGGCGTATCGAGGAACGTAATTTTCTGGTCTTTGACACGGACCGTATACGCACCGATAGCCTGCGTGATTCCACCGGCCTCTTTATCCGTCACATTTGTTTTACGGATAGCATCGAGAAGAGATGTCTTACCATGGTCAACATGGCCCATAACACAGATAACGGGCGGCCTTTGCACCATCTTGCTCTCATCTTCCTCTTCTTCTTTCAAAAGTTCTTCAATGACATCGACTTTTACTTCTTTTTCACAGATAATTTCGTATTCAATCGCAATATTCTCCGCATCCTCGAAAGAAATTTCCGAGTTCACCGTCATGATCTGTCCCTGCAAGAAAAGCTTCTTGATGATGACGGACGGCTGAATCTTCATCTTATCCGCCAATTCTTTGATCGTCAAAGAATCCGGGACAGTAATGACCTTAATCTGCTCTTCTACGACCGTTTCCGCTTTCTTCTCAGGTTTAATGAAGCGGCCCGCCTTGTTGCGGCTCTTGCCGTTCATTTCATCCTCTTCATAGATCAGATCTTTTTTGGAACGCTTATCCTTTTCCTGACTGATCCTGCGCTTTTCTTCATCCCTGTGCTTCTCAGCATCCTTGACGGGACTCTCCGGCACAAAGTCTTTGTTATTCTGACCCTTCTTAAATCGATTGTCCGGTCCTCCGTTTCCTCTCTGAGGGCGCTCATTATTGCCAAAATTCCGGCCGCCGCCTGCGTTAGCACCCACATTCTGATTACCGCCCTGATTATTTTTATAATTCGGACGCCCCTGACCTTCATTTCTCCTGCCTTCATTATTATTGTTGTAGGTATTATGCGGCCTTTCCTGATTGTTTGGTCGGTTCTGGCCGCCCGGTCTGTTCTGGACATTTGTTCTTTCCCTGTTTTCCTGTCTTTCTCTGTTTTCCTGACGTTCCCTGTTTTCCTGACGTTCTCTGGCTTCCTGTTTTTCTCTGGCCTCCTGCCGCTCTCTGGCTTCCTGCCGCTCCAGTCTTTCCTGCTTCTCCTGCTGTCTGCGCTCCATTAAACGTTCCTGCTGCTGTTTCTGGCGCACTTCATAGGGTTCCGCCGTTACAGGGATCGGCTTCTGTGTCGGCCTGATGATCTTATGCGGCGCCTGCTGCTGCACAGGGCGGTTATTATTGCCGGACGGCCTTCTGTCTCCGCCCCCCTGCGCGTTTCGATTGCCGGGCATCTTGGAATTATGCGGATTGCTTACGAATATAATTTTCTTCTTTTTCTTCGGCTCCTCCGCACCTGCTGCTTTTGCAGGCTCCGCCGGGTTTTTCTTTTCTCCCGTTTTCACTGTATCTGCCATTTTCCCGACATTCTCCGCGCCCGCCGGCTTCGCCGGTCCTTCTACTTTTACCGCACCTTCTGCTTTTCCGGTGCTCTCCGCTTTCACCGCACCTTCCGTTTTTCCGGTGCTCTCCGCTTTCACCGCACCTTCCGTTTTTCCGGTACTCTCTGCTTTTACCCCAGTTTCCACTTTATCCGCATCCTTTGCTTCGGCCGCCGTTGCGGCCTTTTCTGTACTTCCCGCCTTTGCGCCAAAATGCTTACGGGTTTCTCCGATGGCCTCATCTTCTATGGAACTTTGCGCCACCTTTACTTCATATCCTTTACCCTGCAAAAAAGCGATGATTTCCTTACTCTGCACTCCAAGCTCTTCTGCAAGCTTAAATACTTTCATTTTCGCCATGCTACTACCTCCGTCCAATGCCTAATTCTTTCAAATGTTTTCGTATCGAATCTGCAAATCCCTCATTCATGACCGCCAGAGAAGTTCTTTCCTGCTTTCCAATCGAATGCCCAAGCATTTCCTTCTCCCCGAACTGATAAAAAGGTACTTCATAAAATTCACACATATTCCGAAACTTTTTTTTCGTGTTATCGGAAGCATCCTCCGGTACGATGACCAGATATGCCTTCCCTGACTTGACTGCGTTCTCCGTTGCAAATCCGCCACTGGCAACATTTCTGGAACGGGCCGCAAGACCAAGCATCGATAACACCTTTTTCTTTACCACTTCGTTATCGCCGCACATCTTCCTCAAACTCCCTCTCCAGATTTTCGTATAGTTCATCCGGAATCGTCATCTTAAGGGAACGTTCCAGCCCCTTATTCTTTCTTGCCTTCTGCAGACATTCCCTTGTCATGCAAAGATACGCTCCTCTGCCATTCTTCTTTCCGGTCATATCTAATACGACAGGTCCTTCTGCCGGTTTCAGCACCCGCATCATTTCCTTTTTATTCTTCATTTCTCCGCAACCCACACACTGTCTCATGGGAATCTTTTTTGCCATGGAAATCTTTACCCTTTCTATTCTATAGCGCTGTCGTCTTCCTCATATTCGAGGTTCTCTTCGGCCCCGCTCACTTCGTCACCGCCGTCTGCTTCTTCATACTCTTCCGGCGCATATTCGTCAGACTCATAGGTCTCTTCTCCATATTCTCCGTCATATGTTTCCTCATCGTACTCGTCTTCGTCGTACTCATAATCTTCATAACGGAAGCCCGGTGCATCCTTCGCCTGCGTCTCACTCTTGATATCGATCTTATAACCGGTCAGCCTCGCCGCAAGTCTTGCATTCTGCCCCTCCTTGCCAATCGCGAGGGATAACTGATAATCCGGCACAACGACTTTGGCGGTCTTTTCATCCGGATCCGCAAAAACGGCGACGATCTTCGCAGGTGACAGTGCATTCTGGATCAGATTTCCCGGATTGTCATCCCAGTTGATGATATCGATTTTCTCACCGCGCAGTTCCTCTACGATGGAATTGACTCTGGCGCCATTGAGTCCGACACAGGCGCCGACCGCATCCACATTCGGATTATTGGAACGCACCGCGATCTTTGTTCTGCTGCCGGCCTCTCTTGCAATGCTCATGATCTCAACGGTACCGTCCTTGATCTCCGTCACTTCCGTCTCGAACAGCCTCTTGACAAGCTCCGGATGGGTACGGCTCACTAAAATTCTCGGTCCTTTTGGTGTATTCTTCACTTCCAGAATATATACCTTAATTCTTTCCGTCGGTCTGAAATCTTCGCCGCGCACCTGCTCGCTCTCATTCAGAACCGCATCCGTCTTTCCGAGATTAATGGAAATATTCCTTCCGACATAGCGCTGTACGATGCCAGTAACAACATCCTTTTCTTTTTCATAATACTGGTTATAGATAACGCTTCTTTCCTCCTCGCGGATTTTCTGCAAAATAACGTTCTTCGCATTCTGTGTTGCAATACGGCCAAATTCTTTGGATTTGATCTCTACATGGAGGATATCTCCGAGCGCCGCTTTATGGGAAATCTCCTGTGCATCCTCTAAAGAAATCTGTAAGCAGTCATCCTCGACCTCTTCCACGACTTCTTTTTCCGCATAGCACAGAAAATCACATGTTTCCCTGTCGATTTCCACTTTGATGTTATCCGCCTTGCCGAAATGGTTCTTGCAGGCTGTCAACAATGAATTCTCAATCGCATCGAACAGCGTTTCCTTACTGATCTCTTTCTCCTTTTCCAGCATATCCAATGCTTCCATCAATTCCTTATTCATTTTTCCAGTATCCTCCTTTTATCTTTCTCTTAAAAATGAAACGCCAGTCTGATGAGCGCTATCTCATTTCTGGCAAATACCTGTTCCTCTTTTTCCGCCTCGAGCGTGATCGTCTCTGCATCAAATGCTTTTAAAATGCCCTGAAATTCTTTCTGCTTATCAATGGGCTTATAGGTTTTGATCTCCACCTCTTCTCCAATACTTTTTGCAAGATGCTTATCTTTTTTCAAAGTTCTCCCAAGTCCCGGACTGCTTACTTCCAGAATATAAGCATCCTCGATAAAATCTTCTTTATCCAGTTCATCCGACAACGCACGGCTCACATTTTCACAGTCATTAATGTTGACACCTTCCGGTTTGTCAATATAAGCCCGCAGGTACCAGTCGCTTCCTTCTTTTACATACTCAATATCATAAATCTCCACGCCAAAGCGTTCCGCGATCGGAGCAAGTAATTGTTCTGTTCTGGTTTCATATGTCTCACGTTTGGACATTTTCCTTTTTCCTTTCCTATGACAGTAATCAGAAAGAGTGGACTCGCAAGCCCACTCTTACTGTAATCTTTCTTTATAACTATTCCAGTTTAGCACTAAATGGAAGAGGATGCAAGGGGAAATTTTCCATGCCTGCTGTGTCCATGCTTCCCATGCTCCTCATGCCTGTCGCACAATTTATGGTACGTTTTATAATAGAAGAAAATGGAAAGCGACATCGCAATCGTCCAGCCAATCGGCCACGAACACCAGATGCCCGTTGCAGAATTGGTCCATTCGGAAAGGGCGAAGGACAAAACGACGCGCAGAATCAGGTCTGTAAAGGTTGCCGCCATGAACTGCCGCATTGCCCCTTCACCACGGAGAATCCCGTCCGCTGTCAGTTTTGCGGCGACCACAAAATAGAACGGTGAAAGAATCCACAAAAACTGTCTGCCCGTCATAAGCGCCTCTTCGGAACTCTGGTCCATGAATAACAGCAATAAAAATCTGCCAAATACGATATAGAGAATGCAGAACGGAATACACAGACACCACACCAGTTTCAGACCCGCATAAAAGCCTTCCCTGATCCTTTCGTATTTCCGGGCGCCGAGATTCTGTGCGGTAAAATTGGATATGCCGTTGCCAATCGTCGTAAAGGATGTGATCACCAGATTATTCAGTTTTACGGCTGCAGAATAGCCTGCTGCCACACTTACGCCAAAATTGTTGATGCAGCCTTGAATCATCATGTTTCCAATGGATATAAAAGACTGCTGCAAAATGCTTGGAATGGCAATCGCCGCTATTTTCCGGAACAGCTGCCATGAAAAGACCTGAATCTTCTCATCGGTCTTGATTTTCGACAACCGTTTTAACAGCAGGAGGACGGAGCAGATGCAGCTGATTCCCTGACAGAGAAAAGTCGCCCAGGCAACTCCCGCAACCCCCATGGAAAATGACCGCACGAAGAGAATATCGAGCAGTATATTGGCACTCGACGATATGGCAAGAAAGATAAAAGGCGTTTTGGAGTCGCCAAGCGCCGAAAAGATGCCCGTAGCAATGTTATAAAAGAACAAAAAGGGCAGTCCCCATATATAGATATTGAGATACAGAGACGAATCGGCCATGATTTCCGCCTGAGTCTTCATCAGACGCAGCATCGTGTCGCACGACAGCAATCCCACTGCCATCAGGATGCCGCATAGAACAGCGCTTGCTATCAATGCGGTATAGACAGAAGACTTCATCGTTTTATAATCTTTTGCCCCAAATAACTGCGATACGACGACAGAGCATCCGATATTGCACCCAAATGCAAATGCAATAAAAATAAGCGTGATATTATAGCTGTTGCCGACTGCCGCAAGCGCCTCTTCGCCAATAAATTTACCGGCTGCCAGCGAATCGGCAATGTTATAAAGCTGCTGAAAGACAATACTGCCGAACATAGGCAGGCAGAAAGCCCATAAAATTTTCCGGGGAATCCCCTGTGTCAGGTCTTTGTTCATAAGATAATCCTTCCTTTCCGTTTACATTTTACTGGAACTGTATTATACTACCAGGTAAAGAATACGAAAAATATATAGATGACATGGAAGGAATGCAAAATAGATATGGATGTCAATTTCGAATATTATAAAATCTTTTATTATGTGGCAAAATACGGAAATATCACAAAAGCCGCAACCGCACTCGGTAGTAACCAGCCAAATGTAACGCGCGTTATGAAACTGTTGGAAGCGCAGCTGAACTGCAGGCTGTTCCTTCGCGAGGCAAGAGGCGTCCGCCTGACGGAAGAAGGAGAACTGCTCTATTCCCATGTGGAAATCGCCTACAGACATTTATTGAATGCACAGGAAGAAATCTGCGGGCAGGACTTTCAAAGCGGCGGTACGCTGGAAATCGGCGCAACGGAAACGGCGCTCCATCTTTTTCTGCTGGACGCGCTGCGCGATTTTAAAACGGAACATCCTGCAGTCAGGGTCAAAATCCATAATCATACAACGCCGGAAATCCTGAAACAGCTTATCGGCGGCAGATTGGACTTTGCATTCGTTACGACACCTTTTGAAACGCCGGAAATGATCTCCTGTGAAAAAATGCTGGATTTTGAAGAAATACTGGTGGGGGGAAGCCAGTATGAATCACTGTGCAGCGCTCCCTTAGAACTGAGGAACATCCAAAAGTATCCTTTTGTCGGATTAGGACGGGAAAGCGCTACCTATCAGCTATATAAAAACTTTTTTATAGAACATAAGATCGATCTGGAGCCTGATATGGAAGTCGCTACCTCAGACCTGATGCTGCCGCTCCTCATAAATAACTTCGGCATCGGCTTCGTCCCGGAAGCACGGGCACTCCCGTTATTAGAGGAAAAAAAGCTGGTGCAAATACAGATCGACTGCGAAATACCCGGACGCTCCATACAGCTCGCGATGGATAAAGGACGGGGAAAGAGACTTGCTGCGAATGGATTTTATAAGTATCTGAAAGGGAAGGCCCAAAAATTTTTTTCAAATTATCACTCTTTGAATCAATAACCACTTTCATAGCTTCTAATAAATT
>CAMWXB010000079.1 GCA_947178125.1 uncultured Lachnospiraceae bacterium
CAGTTTGTATTCCACTTTCCCCCTTGGACGGGAATCTCGGTTTGCAATTCACGGATGAAATTCCAGACTATCTTTCTATTGGTATTGCGACCGAATATCAAAGATTAAAGTTGGAATTTATGAATCGGGAGGATATGATATAGATGGTTAAGATAAAGCGTTCATTTCCCGCACCTGAATCATTGGCAGTAGAGGCTAAAAAAGCGAATGGAAGTTATAATGAGCGAGATGTAGTAGAGAGATTAAAGAAAGATTTTCATAATAAATGTTATATCTGCGAGATAAAAGAGTTACAGGATCCAAATGTGGAACATCTACTTCCACATAAAAATGGAAAATATCCGGAAAGGAAATTTGATTGGGAAAATCTTTTTTGGTCATGTGGGCATTGTAACGGAATCAAAAATAATAGTAAATATGATGAGGGTATTATAGACTGTTGCAGACAGGACCCGGAAATATATTTGCATTTTCGCTTGAAAGATAATGATGTAGACATAGAAGTATCGGATATGGCAGATGAACTTCAGAAGAGAACTGCAATGCTGGTAACGGAGACTTTTTCATTAAAAAATACAGGAATGAGAACGAGCACAAGCGATGGACGCCTAAAACTGCTTCAACAGGAAATGAATGTATTATATAAGCAGCTTGAGAAAATGCATAAAAATCCGGACTCCAAAGCAGTTAGGAGAACGATTCGGAGCCTGTTAAAGCGGGAGACAGCATTTGCGTCATTTAAGAGATGCTATGTGCGTGAACACAGCGCAGAGTATCCGGAATTGCAGGAGTATGTGGCATTAGATACATAAAATATTTGCAAAACAGGACTTGATTATGACCTGCGCTTACCAAAGCTTTTAACGTCCAATACAATCTTATAAATCCCGCCTGCCAATAAGAAAACCGCACTCGTGCATAGAACGATACACAAATCTTTTACAAAAAACCAGACTACCCACATCGGTATTCCGAGCAAATCCGGCAGGCAGATCAGGATGAGCGGAAAGACGCCGTGCCTTATCACATCCAATACGAGCAGGCTTTTCTTTTTAGCCTTCTTCTGCCATTTCTTTAACGTAACGAGAGGATAAACCGCCAGCGTAAAAATCAACAGATAAATAAGATCATAAAGCAAGTGATTCATTATGTAAGGATTCCCAGATACTTCCGCCTGCGGTTCCCCGAGGAGCGGCATGATCATATTTCCGGCCAATTGGTTTGTGACGAGGTAGTCGTTCATGTTGATCAGAACTACGATGCCGATACCGCTTTCTGGAAGAAGGAACATATTGGAAGTATAGTTTTCCACCAGTCCTGTGTGATTCAGGACCGGTTCGCTGTACTGCGTCGGGAAGAGCTGCCAGCCCATGCCGTAATAGCAGGAGGATTCCCTGTCTATAGAAACATTATCGTAAAACATCGCATCTATACCGTTTTGGCTGATAATACCCATTCCGCCGTTCAGGTACATTTGCAGATAGCGTCCCATATCGGATGCGCTGGAGGAGAGATAGCCGGCGGGGGCGGTAGACCATGAACCGTCGTTCGGATAATCCGGCGTACCCGCGACGGGAATACCGAAATAGTTCCGATAACCGTCAATCAATCCATTCGCTCTGCTGCCTTCGAGTGTTGCCGACGAATGGCGCATCTCAAGCGGCGTAAAAATGTTTTTGTCCACATAATCCGCATAGTTTTCACCGCTGACAGTTTCGATGATCTTTCCGAGCAGTCCGTAATTCACATTGGCATACATATGCTTACCGTAGTCTTCCGTAATCTTCGCATTGCCAAATCTCTGATAAGTGCCGAGGCCGCCGGTCTGGTTCAAAAGCTGGCGTACCGTAATCTTATCTCCATCCGATGGATTTGAAAAATAACCTGATACATCGATATAATTTGAAATCGGGGCATCCAGTTCCATTTTACCGCTTTGGACGAGCTGCATAATGGACAGAGCCGTAAACGATTTGCTCATGGAGCCGATGATAAACGGGGTATCTATACTATCGCAATTTCCATACGTTCCGGAAAACAGAACGCTGTCCTTGTCCACAACGATGACTGCCATTCCGGGAATATGATATTTTTCTGCGTCTTTTTCCAGTTGTGCGTCTATACTTTCATAATCCGTGTCTGCGTTAGCGGATACGGGAAGGCTGCTTCGCATCATAATGGCGATGCAGAGGAAAGCCAGAATACTTATTTTTCTTCGCATTGTTTTTTCACGCATGATTTTTCTCCAATTTGCAGCCGTTACTTCTGCAAACACATTATAGCATAAATATACAGGATATGGTAAACTGATTAAAGTACTCTTAAAGTGAAAAATCCGCAGTCTTATAGGAGAGAGATGTACATGAAAATCCAGAAGATCGCCTATAACTTTTCCGTGTGTAAAATAACGAATCTGTCGGAAATTGATTATGAGCAGGAATATTTTTTTATCGGGAAGACGGATGAAGAAATTTCTCTGGTCTGCATGACCGAAAAGGTACCCGCCAATACAATAGAGCGGGAGGATGGCTGGAAGGCATTTAAAATACAGGGGATTCTGGATTTTTCGCTGATTGGCATACTTGCTGAAATAACAACATTATTAGCCGAAAGCGAAATCGGAATCTTTGCCGTATCGACATATAATACGGATTATATTCTGGTCAAAGAAGAAAATTATAGCAAAGCGTTAAAAGCGCTCTCCGATGCTGGATATCAGATTGTTTAAAAGAAAGGTATGGTCATGAAAACGGAAATTTATCATACATTACCGGCCGAAGCGGTAAAAATCAGAGAAGCCGTATTTGTAGAAGAGCAGGGATTTCATAACGAGTTTGATGAAATTGACCGGTATGCGCAGCACATGATTGTGTTTGATCAGGAGAATGCGATTGCGGTCTGCCGCTTTTTTTGCAAAGACCGGGAGCAGAAAAAAGATTATATCATCGGCAGGATAGCTGTTCTCAAAGAATACCGAGGGCAAAATATCGGTTCGCTTTTGTTAGAGGCGGCGGAGCGTGAAATTTGCAGGATGGGTGGAAAAAGCATTTCTCTTCATGCGCAGGTCAGCGCCCAAAAATTTTATCAGAAAAGCGGTTATTGCGAATATGGTGAAACAGATTTTGATGAAGACTGCCCTCATATCTGGATGCGTAAGGAAATCGGTAAAGTATAATAAAAAAAAATTTAGCTGCTGCATTGGCGTGTGATTCGTTTACATTCATCGTCATTGCAGTTTGTTAATGTCTATATAGATTTACATTACTCTTTACAGTGCGGTTATCCAAAAGCATATTGCTGAAATTGCAGAAAGCGGTGTCATTACATATTTTTCTTTCCTGCTTTTGGAAATACGAGTGGACAGCTTGGGGATATATATCATTTGTCAAAGTCAAGTATCAGAAGGATTGTTTTAAAAGAAAAAGTGGGATATCAGAAGATGAAAGAGGTCATAGAAGAGATTTTATCCTTATGGGGAATTGAGAAGGAGCATTTATTGCAAATATATCCTTCCGCTTGGGAAATTAACCATTCTTATGTGATAAAAATATATGATAACAGGAATCAGTTGGAACGGAATATAAAAATATCGACAATATTGTCTGATTGTAATATTCCGGTTGCAGAGATTGTTCTTACCAAAACCGGAGAAAAATATGCTGCTCATAAAGACACTTATTTCCTCATGTCCAAAAAATTACGGGGGAGCAACATTTCCAATCTTAAAGATAAAGAAATGGCTCATAAAATGGGATGCGCAATCGCACAGCTGCACAGTGCGTTTGCTAAATGCGAAAAAGAAATTGCATTTTGGGATAATAGTCTGTTAAAAGAGATGAAGGGATGGGTACGGGAAATTTTAATAAATAATGAGTGGCAGGCTGTAAGCCGGGAAGCGTATTCACAAGTAGTAGAGACACTGGATGCAGTGTATGATTACCTGCCAAAACAATTGATTCACAGAGATGTACATTTTGGGAATTTTTTATTCTTTGAAGGTAATTTGTCAGGATATATAGATTTTGATTTATGCCAAAGAAATATCAGAATATTTGATATCTGTTATTTTCTGACGGGATTGTTGGCAGAAGAGACGAATGACGCTCTTACGAAAGATGAATGGCTTGAAATTGTCAAATCAGTAGTTGCAGGTTATGAAAGCATCATGAATCTTTCTGCAAAAGAAAAAAGTGCAATTCCATGCGTAATGGAATGTATAGAAATTTTATGCGCGGCGTATTTCATCAGTATAAAAGACACAAAACACGCCAATGACGCATCTGCTATCTTCCGTCATGTACGAAATTGTGAACAGGAAATTTTAAATGCGCTATCGTAAAATATAATATAAATGGTGTATATTTTTAAATGACGGTTATGTGAGATAAATATTTCCAGAAATAAAAAAGCTATGCCAATAGATTTCTCCACGGCATAGCTTTTGATTCCCGCAATGGGGTGTTGCCTTAAATACCATTCACACCGTTTACAGCAAATCTCTTACGCCAATACCTTCTTCACGGCATCCGCAATCGCATCATCCTGGCAGTTTGCAAAGAAATATTCTGCAAAATGCTCACCGCTCAAGGCGCCTTTTACCAGTTCTGCATCGAGCTGTCCGAGGATGGATACCATATCGTTGTGTGTTACTTTCTTGACTTCGTCGAGAATTTTCTTATTTCTCTGCTCCGGTACGACTCTTTCTTTCGGATAACCGCCGCCGCCGGGTGCGCAGAATAATTTTTCAAAAATATAGGTCAGATTCAGTTCGCCGCCCCAGCCGAAGTTCTCAGCGAAAGGAAGAGCGATGCAGTTACCATCGTTTACCTGAGAGAACAGGTATGCGTCGAGCGGGGATTCGATATGTCCGCAAAGTACCTGCGGGAATGAGTTGCAGGCGAGCATGGCGCCTTCACCGGTGCCGCATCCGGTAATAACATAATCAGCCGCTTTGGAGTTCAGAAGAACAGCGGCGAGAATACCGTTCTGTACATAGGTGAGCTGATGCTCGTCCTCTGCAGAATACATACCATAGTTAAATACTTCATGTCCCATCGGCTCAACGACTGATTTCAAAGTATTGTAAATCAATTCGTTCTTAGCCGCCTGACTGTTTTCGTTGATCAATGCAATTTTCATTTTATATCAATGCTCCTTTTCTGCTTATTTTAAATCCTGCATCGCGCAGCCGTCCATATCATCGAAATCCTGATTTTCACCGACCATGCCCCAGATAAAGGTGTAAGCCTGTGTGCCGCATCCGGAATGGATGGACCAGCTGGGAGAGATAACAGCCTGCTCATTTCTCATGACGATGTGGCGTGTTTCTGTCGGCTCGCCCATATAGTGCATAACGAGAGCATCTTCCGGCATATCGAAATACAGATATACTTCCATACGTCTGTCGTGTGTATGGCATGGCATGGTATTCCATACGCTGCCCGGTTCCAGTTTCGTCATACCCATTTCGAGCTGGCAGCTTTCTACCTGGCCCGGAAGAATATATTTGCAGATCGTTCTGTGGTTGGCGGATTCCAGAGAGCCCAGTTCCACTTTGTTGCTGTCTTTGACAATGACGACGCCTTCCGAAGCTTCGCCTTCCGGTTTGATCAAAACGGTAGGACAGGTCCTGTGTGCCGGAGCGCTGTTCAGATAGAACTTAGCCGGTGCAGAAGGATTTACGCTTTCAAAAACGATATCTTTGGAACCCATTCCGATATACATACCCTCTTTATGGCCTACTTCATATACCTTTCCGTCGATGGTGATCTTGCCAGGCTCTCCGATGTTGATAACACCAAGCTCACGTCTTTCGCAGAAATACTGTGCGCGCAGTTCATCTCCTGCGGTAAGCTGCAAAGGTTTTACCGGAACGGCGGAGCCGGTAATGATACGGTCGATATGGCTGTATACCAGTTTGATCTCATCCGGTTTGAATAAGTCGTCAATTAAAAATTCTTCTCTCAGACGTTCGGTTGTGTAAAATTTGACATCCTTAGGCGATGACGCTGTTCTTAATTCCATTTCATGATTCCTCTTTTCTTCTTAATTTTTCTGCTGCTTGAAATTCTTTTGCCCTGTTATAGATCAAAACCAAAGTATTTCACAGCATTATTATAGCATATACCCTTCACGATTTCTTCCAGTGTTTCATAATCTGCCGGATATTCCCCGTTCTCTACCCATGTGCCGAGCAGGTTGCAGAGGATTCTGCGGAAATAGTCATGTCTCGTATAGGAGAGGAAGCTTCTCGAGTCGGTCAGCATTCCTACGAAACCGGACAGATTGCCGAGATTTGCAAGGGAGATCATCTGATCCTGCATACCGGTCTTATGATCGTTGAACCACCATGCGGAACCCTGCTGGATTTTGGCAACGGCAGTGGAATCCTGGAAACAGCCGAGAATCGTGCCGATTGCCTGATTGTCATTCGGGTTCAGGCTGTATATGATCGTTTTCGGAAGTTCGTCTGTCTGGATCAACGCGTTCAGATAATCAGCCATTTCCGCTGACGGCGCATAATTGTTGATGCAGTCATAACCGGTATCCGGGCCGAGCTCATTGAAGCGGAGCGTGTTGTTGTCGCGCTTGCATCCATAATGGAGCTGCATTACCCAGTTCCGTTTGGCATATTCTTTACCGACGAAGATCATAAATGCGGTCTTGAACTTCAGCTCCTCTTCGCGGGTCACACCGCTGCCGGAAAGGCGTTTGGAGAAGATTGCTTCAATCTCTTCTTCGGAAGCCGGTGCATACATTACATATTCAAGCGCATGGTCGGAAACAGAGCAGCCCATGGATGCGAAGAAATCCATGCGGACGGACAGTGCACCCTGCAGATCGGCAAAGGTATTGATCTTGACGCCGGATACTTCCGATAAAGTTGCCAGATATTCCGTAAAGGTCGGTTTTTCAATATTCATGGCTTTATCCGGGCGCCATGCGGGAAGCACCTGCACATCAAAGGAATCGTCAGCGGCAATCTTCTTGTGCCATTCCAGAGAATCCACCGGGTCGTCCGTCGTACAGATCAGAGTAACGTTTGACTGTTTGATGATATTGCGGACAGTCATCGAAGGCTCAGCCAGTTTTTTGTTGCACAGTTCCCATACTTCTTCGGCAGTATTTTTGTTCAGCACGCCGGTGTATCCGAAATATTTCTGGAGTTCAAGATGAGACCAGTGGAAGAGCGGGTTGCCGATTGCCTTTCCGAGGCATTCTGCCCATTTCAGGAATTTTTCCTTATCCGGCGCACCGCCCGTTATGTAGTATTCGTCTACGCCGCAGGAACGCATAAAACGCCATTTGTAATGGTCGCCGCCCAGCCAGACCTGCGTGATATTCTCGAACTTCCGGTCCTCGCAGATTTCCTGCGGATTGATGTGACAGTGATAGTCCAGGATCGGCGTTTCCGCTGCGTAGTCAAAATACAATTTCTGCGCAGTCTCATTAGAGAGTAAAAAGTTTTTGTCCATGAATTGTTTCATGATGGTACCCCTTTCTTTATTTTGGATTATTTTAAATTTTTAAAAATAGTTTCTGAAAAAAATGTTATCGAGACAAGTATGCAGCTTCTCAAAAACGTGTGGTACTGCGTTCTATCAGTTTTCCCGAAAAAACGACTTTTTTCGGCATCTCCTCGCCTGCCAGGACATGAAGCAGCGTCTGCACGAGCTGATGCGTCAGTGTTTCCAGACAGTTATCCACTGAAGTCAGTTCCGGCGTACAGCAGGTCGTGAGAATGGAATTGTTATAGCCGATGACGGAAAAATCTTCCGGAATACGCAGGCCTCTGCGTTGTGCATATTTAATGCCGCCGACTGCCAGAGCATCATCGGCAGCGAGCAGACCGTGAAAATGAACACCGCTCTCGGCAATGCGCTCCACAAAGTCTGCGATGTCCTCTATGGAATCAGGCTCTCCATCATAAAAATAGGTATTCTGCGGAGAATGCGCAATGCCGTTCTCCTCTAATGCGGTCTGAATGCCCCGCAGTTTCTTGAGCCCGCTGTAGGAATTCGAATTATAAATGTAGATGAGGTCGGAAATCCCGGAGCGGATCATCGCGGAAGCGGCCTCGTACATGGAAGCGTGATCATCGCACAGGGTACTGTATACATTAGGATGGTGATAGGAAGCGTTTAACAGCATGGTCGGAACATGGGAAGCGGCTTCGTTAATATATTCGTTTTCCAGTTCTGTAGTGGCAATGAAATTCGAGCCCACCAGAATGATGCTGTCTACTTTTTTGGAAAGGATCAGATTCAGATAGTTCTTCTTAACACCGAGATTGTAGCCGGTGCAGCACAGAAGGGATTCATATCCGTTCGCCTGTAATTCCTGCTCCAGAAGATAGATGGCTTTGGCCGTAAATAAATCAGAGGAGTCCGCGCACAGAATGCCCACGGTCTTTAACGAACGAAGTCCCATACCGCGTGCAAAAGCGTTCGGTATATAGTCATATTCTTCGATGATGTCCATTACTTTTTTCTGTGTGGATGGGCTGACATTCCCGCTGCCGTTCAATACACGGGAGACCGTTGCGGTCGATACGCCGGCTTTCTGGGAAATGTCATAGATCGTCATTGCCATGCTTGCACCCCTTGTCCGCTTCGATGGAAGCCGGTTCGGACACTCGAAGGATATTTCCGAGCCTGCATTACCGCTTAATTCCAACTTGACGGATTTATGATAAAAAAATTCAGTAATCATGCTTATGAAAACGGTTACAATATAATTGAGCATATTATACCTTATGAAGGAGAATAAAGCAATATAAAATCCCCTGAAATTAGAAAAACCTTTGTCAAAAATGTACGAAACGTAAAAAATCTTCAAACATCATTTAAAAACATATAAAAAATATTAAAATAGTTCCAAATACATATTGACTTATTGGAAAAAATGTGAAAAAATACAAATATGAAACTGCTTACATTTGAAAAAATCACGAAAAAGTATAAGTGAGCCGATGTGGGGAAAGGAGATTTTGCAGCAAATGGAACTTTTAAGCAAACAGAAAACGGGGAAAAAAGAAAGGCCGGTCAAGGTGCTTCAATTTGGAGAGGGAAACTTCCTGCGCGCATTTGTCGATTATATGATCGATATCGCGAATGAAAAGGGAGAATTTGATGGAGATATCGTGCTGGTAAAACCAATTGAATTTGGCACGCTGGATCGTTTTCATGATCAGGAATGCCAGTATACGGTACAGTTAAGAGGGCGCGTAGACGGCGAACCGAAGAAGATCAACCGTATCGTAACGAGCGTTACGGATGTCGTAGATGCCTATGGCGAGTATGAGAAATATGCAGATTTCGCGAAACTCGATACGCTGCGTTTCATCGTTTCCAATACGACGGAGGCTGGTATTGTTTATGATGATACGGACAAAATAGAACTGAATCCGCCCAAGACTTATCCCGGCAAGCTGACGAAATTTTTATATGAAAGATACAAACACTTTAACGGCGCACAGGACAAAGGTCTGGTAATGCTCCCGGTAGAATTGATTGACGATAACGGGATTCATCTGAAAGAATGTGTCTTAAAGTTTGCAGAGTTGTGGAAACTGGAAGATGAATTTGTTGCATGGGTCAATGATGCCTGCGTATTTACTTCTACATTGGTAGACAGAATCGTTACGGGATATCCGAGAGACGAAGCGGAAGAACTTTGCAAAGAATTTGGTTATCAGGACAACCTGATCGTAACGGGTGAACCGTTTGCACTTTGGGTAATTGAGAGCGCGAAGGATATCAGCGATGAGTTTCCGCTGCCGAAGGCCGGACTTCCTGTTATCTTTACGGATAACCAGAAACCTTATAAGCAGAGAAAAGTCCGCATCCTGAACGGTGCACATACTTCTTTCGTACTGGCTTCTTATCTGTGTGGAAACGATATCGTGTTGGAATCTATGAATGACGCGCTGATTCTGAACTTTATCAAAGCGACGATCTTCGATGAAGTCATTCCGACCCTGACGCTTCCGAAACAGGAACTGGAGGAGTTTGCAGAGGCTGTGCTGACAAGATTCAATAACCCGTATGTAAAACATGCGCATTTGTCGATTTCCTTGAATTCCGTTTCCAAATGGAGAGCAAGATGTATGCCGAGTTTCCTGGGCTATATCGAGAAAGAGGGAAAAGTTCCGGCGCATCTGGCTTTCTCGCTGGCGGCATTGATGGCGTTCTATACCGGAACGGAAATCAGAGACAAAGCTTTGATCGGGCATCGCGACGGACAGGAATATAATATTATGGATGACGCTGCAGTACTTGAGTTCTTCGCG
Source organism: uncultured Lachnospiraceae bacterium (assembly GCA_947178125.1). Taxonomy (GTDB): domain Bacteria; phylum Bacillota; class Clostridia; order Lachnospirales; family Lachnospiraceae; genus UBA3282. Next base: position 10,292 of record CAMWXB010000079.1, read on the forward strand.
GCGAACAGCGGCAAGGAGCCGGCAGAGTTTGTTCATGCGGTACTTTCCAATGAAGATTTCTGGGGACAGGATCTGAGCGCACTTGCGGGTGTGGAAGAACTGATCGTTTCCTATCTGACAGATATTCGCGCGAACGGAATGCGCAAGACGATGGAGAAGGTTTTTGAATAAAAATAGAACAGGCAAATTTGTGCTTACGCCCAAATTCGCAGGCTAAGCAAGAATGGTGGTTACTGTGAAAAATAAATTTTTCACAGGCAAATTTGTGCTTGCGCCCAAATTCGCGGGCTGAGCAAGAATGGTGGTTATTTAGATGAAAGACTATATAAAGATTCATGAAAATGATAATGTCATTGTAGCGATCAAAGAAATTGCCGCGGGGGAAACCGTGAATGCGGGCGGCGTACAGGTGACGGCGGGGGAAACCATTCCGGCCGGACACAAGATGGCGCTTTGCGATATCGCGGAAGGCGGCGACGTTATAAAATACGGATTCCGCATCGGCAATGCGAAAGAAGCGGTCAAAGCAGGTGCATGGATACATACGCACAATGTCAAGACGGCGCTCGGCGATTTGCTGGAATACAGTTATGAACCGACTCCGGTAAAAGAAGAGACGACATCCGACGCGACTTTTATGGGATATAACCGGCCGGACGGCAAAGTAGGCGTCCGGAACGAAGTCTGGGTCATCCCGACGGTAGGTTGTGTAAATAACGTTGCATCGGCGCTTGCCAAAGCGGCGAACGGACGGTTGAAAGGTTCGGTAGAGGAGGTCATCGCATTCCCGCATCCTTACGGCTGTTCTCAGATGGGAGACGATCAGGAGCATACAAGAACGATTCTCGCGGACTTGATCAATCATCCCAATGCGGGCGGTGTGCTGGTGCTTGGCTTAGGATGTGAGAACAGCAATATCGAGGTGCTGAAGCCTTACATCGGTGAAGTGAATCCGGACAGAGTGAAATTTCTGGTATGCCAGGAAACGGAAGACGAGATGGAGGCAGGCGGGAAACTGCTTGATGAATTGATTTCCTACGCATCGGGTTTTGAGCGGGAAGAAATCAGTGTTTCAAAACTCATCATCGGTATGAAATGCGGTGGAAGCGACGGTTTTTCCGGTATCACGGCCAATCCGTTAGTCGGTAAATTCTCCGACCTGCTGATCAGCAAAAAGGGAACGACGATCCTGACGGAAGTGCCGGAAATGTTCGGTGCCGAAACACTGCTGATGAACAGATGCGAGAATCGTGAACTGTTTGATGAGACAGTGAAGCTGATCAACGATTTCAAACAGTATTTTAAAGATAACCATCAGACGATTTATGAAAATCCCTCGCCGGGAAATAAGAAAGGCGGTATCTCCACATTGGAAGATAAGTCGCTCGGCTGTACGCAGAAATCTGGAAGCGCACCCGTCAAAGGTGTGCTGGCATACGGAGAACGCGTGGAAAAGGCGGGGCTTAACCTGCTCAGCGCTCCGGGAAATGATTTGGTAGCATCTACGGCTCTGGCGGCGAGCGGCGCCCATATCGTACTTTTTACGACCGGACGCGGAACACCTTTTGCGTCACCGGTACCGACGGTCAAGATTTCCAGCAACAGTGCGCTTGCGGGTAAAAAGAAGAACTGGATTGATTTCAATGCCGGCGTACTGGTAGAAGACAAGGACATCGAAGAAACGGCTCAGGAATTGTTTGATTATGTAGTAGCGGTAGCCTCTGGGGAAAAGGTGTGCAGCGAGGAAGCTGGCTTCCACGATATGGCAATTTTCAAACAGGGTGTTACGTTATAAATAAGCCACTTATTAAGGACAAATAAAGGAGGAAAAAGAAATGGCGATTTTAGACAAGTTTTCATTGGAGGGTAAGGTAGCGCTCGTAACAGGTGCATCTTACGGCATCGGGTTCGCACTTGCGACCGCATATGCAGAAGCCGGTGCGACCATCGTTTTCAATGATATCAAGCAGGAACTGGTTGACAAAGGTATTGCTGCTTACAAAGAAAAAGGCATCGAAGCGCACGGTTATGTATGTGACGTAACGAATGAAGAACAGGTAAACGAACTGGTTGCCAAAGTGGAAAAAGAAGTCGGCGTTATCGATATCCTTGTAAACAATGCAGGTATCATCAAACGTATCCCGATGTGCGATATGACAGCTGCAGAATTCAGACAGGTCATCGACGTAGATTTGAACGCTCCGTTCATCGTATCCAAAGCGGTCATTCCGTCCATGATCAAAAAAGGCCATGGAAAAATTATCAACATCTGCTCCATGATGAGCGAGCTCGGACGTGAGACCGTATCCGCATATGCAGCAGCAAAAGGCGGTCTGAAAATGCTTACGAAGAACATCGCTTCCGAATACGGCGAATTCAACATTCAGTGTAACGGTATCGGACCTGGTTATATCGCAACACCTCAGACGGCTCCGCTTCGTGAGATTCAGCCTGATGGTTCCAGACATCCGTTCGACCAGTTCATCATTGCAAAGACACCTGCGGCAAGATGGGGAGAAGCAGAAGACCTTCAGGGTACGGCAGTATTCCTTGCATCCGATGCGTCTAACTTTGTCAATGGTCATGTTGTTTATGTAGACGGCGGTATTCTTGCATATATCGGAAAGCAGCCGGGCTAAGTGCGAGAAGAACTTCTAAAGATTCGCACCAAAGGGTGCTTCGTCAAGAAGTTCTACGATTTGCGGGGCAAATCTTTCTCGCACTGCAGAATGTCCTGACGGCCATTCTGCTATAAGTAGAGAATTTTGGAATTGCAGAGGCGGCAGCAAATATACTGCCGTCTCTTTGTTTTAGGGAAGGTTGCTGGGGAAAAGAATTTGGAAAGAAAGGTTATGGGATATAAGTATGGACATTCGGCTGGTTATGAAAACGGCGCGAAGCGCGACAATTGAACTGAATGATGGTGGGACATATGAGACAAAAGAAAAATATCGATTGTTATTAAATGGCATGGAACTTAGGATGGCTGATACGGTCATTACCAGTCTGTTCGATTTGAAACCGGATACGGAATATGTGCTCGACGTGCAGAGTGAAGATGGTGCAGGACTTGGGAACATTTCTTTTCGGACGGAAGAAGAATTTGTTACGATCAATGTAAAAGAACTGGGGGCAGCAGGGGACGGCGTGTCGGACGATACCGGATTTATTCAGGCGGCGATCATGGCCTGTCCGCTTAAGAGCCGTGTTCTGATCCCCAAAGGGAAATATAAGATTACGAGTATCTTTTTAAAGAGCGGACTCAATCTGGAGATTGCGAAAGACGCGGAACTGCTCGCGGAGACGGACAGAAACCGTCGTGCTAAATTTCCGGGCAGGATCGAGAGTTATGACGAAACAGACGAATACCATCTCGGCACATGGGAAGGAAATCCGCTGCCGATGTTTGCCGGCATCATTTGCGGCATCGGCGTTACCGATGTGAATCTTTACGGTGAGGGCACGATAAACGGATGTGCATCGACGGAGAACTGGTGGTACGATCCGAAGGTAATGGTCGGTGCTTTCCGGCCAAGGACGCTGTTTTTGAATAAATGCGAGCGGATACAGGTGCAGGGGCTCACGCTCCGAAACAGCCCGGCATGGGTCATCCATCCGTTTTTCAGCAACGATCTGATGTTCGCAAATCTGTCAATACAGAATCCGCAGACGTCCCCGAATACGGACGGACTGGATCCGGAATCCTGTAAGAATGTAGAGATTATGGGTGTTCATTTTTCTCTGGGCGACGATTGTATCGCAGTCAAATCGGGAAAAGTTTATATGGGCAAAAAATACAAAACGCCTTCCGAGAATATTCATATAAGCCATTGTCTGATGGAGAACGGACACGGCGCAGTCACTGCCGGAAGCGAAATCGGAGCCGGCGTGCGCAATATGCTCGTGGAGAAGTGTCGTTTTTCCCATACGGACAGAGGACTGCGGATCAAGACCAGAAGAGGGCGCGGCGAAGACTCGGTTCTGGACGAAATTACCTTCCGGGATATCGAGATGGACAATGTTATGACACCGTTTACCGCGAATGCTTTCTATTTCTGCGACCCGGACGGCAAGACGGAGTATGTACAGTCCAGAGAAGTCTGCCCGGTGGATGAGCGGACGCCTGCAATGAAGCATTTTCTGTTTGAGAACATTCATGCGTCCAACTGCCATGTGGCGGCGATTTTCTTTGAAGGACTTCCGGAACAGAAAATCGAGAAGATTGAAATGCGGAACTGTTCGATTTCTTTTGCCGACGATGCCAGAACGGATGTGCCGATTATGTCGGCGGGCGTGGAAGCCTGTTCGAGGAAAGGCATTCATGCCGTCAATGTAAAGCAGCTGATTCTGGACAATGTAGTGATCGAAGGTGCAGTCGGCGAGCTGTTAGAGCTGCAGGGCGTGGATGAATTGGAACAAAGCTGAAAATTGACTGAGAGACCATAAGGAGGATTGTGATGCAGTTAGGAATACGTTTACATGATATCAAAAAGGCGCCGCTGCCGGAGCGTTTGCAGATTGCGGCCAGTCAGGGGTTTCGCTGCGGCCATCTGGCGCTTTCTAAAGTGATTTCTGAATACTCGGTCGCGGACAGCGCTTTAACACCGGGTTTTGCGTGCTATCTGAAAAATCTGTTTGCGGAAGCGGGAATCGATATTGCCGTGCTCGGATGCTATCTGAACCTGGCCAATCCGAACGAGGAAAGTCTGAAAAAAAATCAGGCGCGTTATCTGGCAAATATCCGTTTCGCTTCTCTGCTCGGCGCCGGCGTGGTCGGTACGGAGACGGGCGCTGTCAATGAAGCTTACAAGTATGAAGAGCGTAATCATTCCGAAGAGGCGCTGCAGATTTTTGTCAAAAATCTGAGACCTGTCGTGGAGTATGCGGAAAAAATGGGAGTCATTTTTGCGATTGAGCCGGTCTTTAAGCATATTGTATGTAATCCGGAACGGGCGAGAAGGGTGCTCGACGAAATAAATTCTCCGAACCTCCAGATTATTTTTGACCCGGTAAACCTGTTGGATATCAGCAATTACCAGAATCGGGAACAGATCATTCACGAGGCGATTGAGACGCTCGGCAAAGATATTGCCGTCGTGCATATCAAAGACTTCCGGGTGGAGAACGGCGAACTGGTTTCCGTGGCGGCCGGAACGGGTGAGATGAACTATGAAGAAATCATCCGCTTTATCAAAAAAGAGAAACCGTACATCCATGTAACACTGGAAAATACGGTTCCTGAAAATGCCGAGACAGCCCGAAACTATATTCAAAAGCTATGGGATGACTGCGAACTCGGTTGATCAATCGAGCCGGCCATACAAATGCCCGTCGAATTCATGAAACAGGCTCTCCTCTTTTTTGCGCATGAATATGGTCAGGTCGTTTTCGCCGAAAGAAAGCTGAAAATGCACACTGCCTACATAAGAATCGATGATATGCGCCTTGATATAGAGCGTGCCATCCGGAAGCCAGACGCCGCTTGCGGCATAGTGCATATCATAGAGCGGGAAAGAGCCGGTCTGCAGATTGCCGAGGCCGAATTCTACTGCATAGGGCTTTTGTCCGTAAAGGAAGGAAAGCGTTCCGACGTTCTGATTGTCGGAAGTCTTATCAAAACGAACGGTAAAACTTTCAAATCCGGAATTATCTGTCCGGATACGGAAGGTTTTGCCGTTTATTTTATTTGCAGTATCGGATGTGTGGGCGCCCTGCAGCGGTTCCAGCCTGAGAGAAGAAGCCGCCTGCTCCAGACGTCGTGCCGTTTCCGGCTCTTCGGGCAGGGCCTGCTCCTGCATACGGGGAAGAAGCTCTTCATAAAGGGCATCATAAATCTGCTGATTGCCGCCCTGGACATCCTGTGTATCCGCAGTCGTAACACAGATCAGGTCATGATCGGGCAGGAAGATGATGAGCTGTCCGCCCATGCCATAACAGGTATAGCCGTTGTGGGCGCCGCGCCAGAACTGCATGCCGTATCCCTGCGCTTCGCTCGGGACGGGAGCAGTCACGCAGGTATCGCTTAAATGCGATACCGCCATGTCGATATAGGAAGCAGAAAGCAGCTGCTGTCCGAGAACGCATCCCCTGTGTGCAATAAAATAACCGAATTTCAGTAAATCCAGCGGATAGGCCACGAGACCGGAACCGCCCATGGATACGCCGAAAGGGTCTTTGAGCATATAGGACTGCTCCGAAAGGCCGAGGGGCGCAAGTTTCTTTTTCAGATAATCCAGCATGGAAAGGCCGGTCATTTTTTCAACAAGGGCACAGAGCGTATGCGGCGCCGAAGTGTCATAGTGAAAGAGCGTTCCGGCCGGATGTGTCGGCGGTGTGGTAAAAAAGCTTTCCACCCAGTCGGAATGCAGGTCGAGTTTATAGGTGGTCGCAGCATGACAGGAACGCATCATCAACATATCTTTGATCGTCATTGCGGCAATCCAGGGATGGACTTCTTTCGGAAGCTTTTCTGGGAAATGCTTTACGATGGGATCCTCCAGAGTGAGTTTTCCCTCTTCGGCGAGCAGGCCGACAGCGATAGAGGTGAAACTTTTGCTGATAGAGAACATGCGATGCAGAGTGTCGGCATCACAGGGCGCATAATACCCCTCGAAGACCAGTTTGTCATGGCGCATCAGAAGCAGGCTGTGCATGGGAAGCCCGCGCGCGGCTAGCCGTTTTGTAAATTGGATAATGGCATCGGCCGGAATGCCGGCGGATTCCGGGGAAGCCTTTTCGAATGTAAGCGTGGACATATGTTTTTACCTCGTTTCTTATCGTGAGTTTTTTGTGTCTATTATATTATAACCATAGAAGCAGCGACATTCCATCATTTTGGCAAGAATTGCAACGCAATTCTTGTGACGCAAGCCGCCGGGCTTGCGTCTATTA
>CAMWXB010000080.1 GCA_947178125.1 uncultured Lachnospiraceae bacterium
TCCTCTTGGTCTTTGTGGTCTTCTTAGTCAAGATATGGCGTTTATAAGCTTTGTTTCTTTTCAATTTACCCGTTCCGGTCACTTTAAAACGTTTTGCAGCTGACTTGCTTGTCTTCATTTTTGGCATTTCAAAATTCCTCCTGTATTTATCATTCATTGGATATCATAATACGGATATCGTTTATTTTAAACTGAATAGCTTATCGCTTCTCAGCTAAAAACATGGTCATGCTTCTGCCTTCTACCTTCGGTGCCTTCTCCATAACAGCAATATCGGAAAGCGCCTCGGCAAAATCATCCAGTATGTGTTTACTGTTGTTCATATGTGTCATTTCACGTCCGCGGAAACGAAGCGTTACTTTGACTCTGTCTCCCTTTGAGATGAACTTTCTTGCAGCATTTACCTTTGTATTCAGATCATTGGTATCAATATTCGGCGATAACCGGATTTCCTTGATTTCAATGACCTTCTGTTTCTTCTTCGCTTCCTTCTCTTTTCTGGTCTGTTCGTACTTGAACTTTCCATAATCCACAATTTTACAGACCGGCGGTTTCGCTGTCGGCGCAATTTTCACCAGATCAACGCCTGCCTCCTCCGCAAGCCTCATTGCTTCTTTAGAAGACATGATTCCGAGCTGTTCTCCGTCTTCCCCAATCACCCTGACTTCTTTGTCCCTAATCTGTTCGTTAATGAATAAATCGCTAATAGCCTTTCCCTCCTAAAAAAATACATTTTCCCATATTGCGCGCCCCGTCAGATTCTCCCCTGACACACAAAAAAAGCGGATAGCACAGCTATCCACTATATCATACATCACAATATCCCCCTCAAATCCGGGAGAAATCAGCTTTTGACCTATGAACGCCTGCCAGCCCGATTGCCGCAGGGTGAGAGTGGATACTCTGCTTTGCTCTTATGTGCCTTTGCACACTTTGATACTATACCATAAGATCTGTAGAATGTCAATGGGGGTTTTGGAAAAAATTGTTTCGTTCAGGGGCTCGTTCAGGGGCTGCGATTGTGAGGCGTCCGGACAGCGTATCGTTCCTGCGGAGGCCCTGGAAAAACGTCGGTACTTAGTGAAAAAGACGCTCTGCGGCTTTTGAACTTAGTACCGCTACAGTTTTTCGCGGAGCGCAAGCGTGCCTCCAAAGGAACGATACGCTGTCCGGACGCCTCACAATCGCAGCCACCTCTTTAATTCTCCAACTCCAGCTCTATCGTCGCCGCGCTGGCCTCAAATTCATCCATTCTATAATATTCTTCTGTCTGGGAATATGTAACAACATAACTTTTATCGGCATTGATCACATACGCTAACTGTGTAATCTCTATACCGTCCACCGTATAGCTGCACAGAATCCGGAAAGCCGGATGCCCGCTTATTTTGATTTTTTCAAAACTCTGCAAGTTGACATCGATATCCATATCATAATGATTTTTAAAGTTACTTTCCATCTGCGCCACATAGGTCTCTTCTGTCATCAGCTGCATGGAGATATCCTTATCCATCTCCGCATAATAAATCGTAGAAGCATCAATGGGGTAACGTTTCGTCACATACATGCCCGGGATGTCCTCTACCGCCATAAAATCTTCCGGCAGGGCGAAAGTGCATCTGTCCGTTGTCCCATCTTCTTCAATAATGGAAGTATCCAGTTCATTTTCCAAAAGCAGCTGCGTTGTCAGCTCCGCCTTCGTCGCCTCGTCTATTTCAATCGGCTCTGCCTGCTCGCCGCTTCCGTCGCCTGCACCATTTTCATTTTCCGCATCGGCACCGCTTTCGTCCGCTTCCGCGCTTTCCTGACCCGCATCGCCTGAATCCGCAGCCTCTTCACTGTCCTGATCAGTTTCTTCGGTATCGTTCTTCTCCACGCTTTCCGCTGCGGCATCTCCCTGCGCGAGCGTCTCCTGTGTATCCGGATCCGTTCCGCAGCCGCCAAGCAGCATAAATACGAGCATACAGGATATCAATCCCCCGATTATTTTTTTCTTCATAAAAATTCCTTTCTATCAGCCTGCGATATTGGGGTCTATGACCCAATATTCGCAAGACGAATCAATTCGTCTATGAAAATTTATTTCCAACCTATACTTAGCCTCCCCTGAGTCCGGTCTATGCTTCCCTGAAGGTCGCGCATTCCGTTCCTTTGCAATCCGCCGCCCCGCAGCCTTTGATATCCACATGGTCCGCATGGCATCTGTAATTATCATTATACATACATTTTGTCGCCTCGCAATCAATACTGATCGTCTTGCTCGGATGGCTCAAAGAACTCGTATAAGCGCCGCCTCTGTTCAGCGCAAAACTCTCACAACAGGTACCTCTGCTGGTATCCGCATGCTGTCCGCCTACCATGATATCACCTTTGCAGCAGCAGCACTCCTGATTATAGCAACAATTTTCCACACCACATTTTAATTCCGCCATAATAACCTCCTGATTCTTTTCTGAATTTTCCGGCGCCGTCTCTCAACGCACCTGAGATTATTATTGCCTTCCTATGATAAATTATGCTTATTCTATGCTTATTCCCTGAAAACGGAATAGATATTGAACCAGTACCGCTCCAGCATATAACTTCCGGCCTCTTCGGTCAAAATACCGTCCTTTTCCCACGCATCCCGGATATCTTCCCTGCTGTTAAAGCTTCCGAAAAACCAGACCGTTCTGCCTTCATCGAGCCACTCCCGTATCTGCTCCGTACGCTCAATGCTTCCTTTATTTCCAAAAATTTCCAAAATGAGCGGCTCCGGCGTCCCGTTCCAGAGATAATTCTCCTGTTCCAGATAATATCCCATGACCGCCTGCAGCTGGTCAAAATTATACAGTATAATGTCCTCTTTCGCAATATCAGAAATTGCCAGCCGGGTTTCCTTCATCAAAACCGCCTTATACTCTTCTTCTCCCAGAAAAGCGCGGTAATCCCGGATTCCAACCGCCGCAAAGACGACCATGACCAGACAAAGAAGCCATGCCGGATATAGGGAACGATGCGGCGTTTCCTCCGTCACCGCCAGCCTTTCCGGCTCCGCCAGTTTTCCCGGTTCCCCCGGCTCATGTGCCAAAAACAGCAGTCCGTCCAAACACAGGACCGGACAGAACCAGAAGCATCCCATCGCCGGAAGCATATAACGGTAAACGAAAATCGGCCGGACCAGAATCGAAGCGATAAAACCAAAAGCCGTCAGTCCGCATAAGACCATACAGCCGGCCAGCGCATAGAAAAATCTGGCAGACTGCCGCCCGCCTGCGCTCCCGGTCTTATCCCCGCGCTTCTCATTTCCTTTCAAAGCGCCGCTTCCCGTTCTTTCCTTCCAGATCCGAAAACCATATCCGGCGAGCAGTGCAGTATAAACGCCAAATAGAACCACCGCGAGCAGCACGTTGAGCCATTCATGCGAAAAAGCGGGTTTCATAAGAAATTTCACACAGCCGCCCAGACTCCGCCATGTGAGCGGCAGAATCCAGTAATTTTCCCGCACCGCCGTGACCTGCGATATCAATACAAAAAGCCATGGCAGGTATGCCAGAACAGAAACAGCAGCACAAATGACCAGATTTTTGAGAGCCCTTGCGGCTTCCTTCTCCTGTCCGCAGGAACGCTTACGGCGCACCAGAAACCACAGGAAAAGATATCCATATACCATCATTACCGCCACACAGGCAAAATACTGCGTATAAGCTGCCGCCAGCCCGTAAAAAGCCAGTGCGGCAAAGTGCCCGTTCCAGCGAAAGGTAAAGAAACACTCCGTCTTTCGCACATGAAATCTCCATATGATATGGCGTCCTCCGGCATTCTCATATACAATGCCGTAAGCATGGAAAAAGGCCGCTGTCACAAAAAAAAGCGCAAAACTGTACATACGCATCTCCACCGTATAAGCGCTCAACTGCGGCATAGACAGCACACAGAAAAGGAAAAGGCCCATCACAAACGTTCCGAACTTTTTCCGCAAAAAGAAAAGTCCATATGCCAGCAGAAAAAAATACGGCAGAACCGATACCAGTTTGATCACAATAACGCTGTCGGCGGACGGTATTATAAATTTACATAAATCAAGAACCAGTTTTACAATACAATAGTAAAGCGGTGGATGCACATCTTTTGCCGTAAAATGAATTAATTCACCATAGGAATGTTCCGCCATTCCTACGGTGAATAGTTCATCATACCAGATATCGCCGCAAAAACACAGCCGGATGCTGTTTACAAGCATCACGAGCGCGATGCAGAAAAAGAGCCATCCGACCGACTCTTTGCCGGATATTTTCCGTATTAGTAAATTCTTTTTCATCTGAATAAAATACCTATTTCTGTTCCTGCACAGCTTCTTCTTTACGGATTGCCTTTGTCCTGATCTCTTTACAGATCTGCTCGATAAACCGCTCCATCGGCATGACGCCTTCGTCTCCCGCAAAACGGCTTCTGACGGAAACCGTACCGTCTTCCGACTCGTCTTTTCCTACAACAAGCATATACGGAAGCTTTGCCAGCCTTGCCTCACGGATTTTGAAACCAATCTTTTCGGAACGGTTATCCACCGTAACATCCACGCCGTTCCTCGCCAGTTCTCTTCTGACCAGTTCCGCATATTCTTCATATTTCTCGGAAATCGGAAGAATGCGCACCTGTTCGGGACATAACCATGTCGGGAATTTGCCGGCATATTTCTCAATCAGCCACGCCAGCGTCCTTTCATAACATCCGATCGACGTCCTGTGAATGATATAAGGCCGGATCTTGTCGCCGTTCTGGTCAATATAGTACATATCGAAGTTCTCAGCGATGGCGCAGTCGAGCTGAATGGTAATCATCGTATCCTCTTTGCCATACACATTTTTCGCCTGAATGTCAATCTTCGGGCCGTAGAATGCCGCTTCGCCGTCCGCTTCCGTAAAAGCAACGCCTTTTTCTTTCAGGACTTCACGAATCTTGCTCTGGGTGGACTCCCAATATTCCTCATCCCCCAGATATTTTTCCTTATTATTCGGGTCCCATTTGGACAGACGGTAAGTCACCTCGTCCTGTAATCCCAAAGTACTAAGGCAGTAATGTGCCAAATCCAGACAGCCCTTCAGTTCTTCTTCCGCCTGGTCGGGACGAATGACCAGATGGCCCTCTGAAATCGTGAACTGACGTACTCTTGTCAGACCGTGCATCTCCCCGGAATCTTCATTCCGGAACAGGGTCGAAGTCTCGCCGTAACGAATCGGCAGGTCACGATAAGAATGCTGCGTATTTTTATAACAATAATACTGGAAAGGACAGGTCATCGGCCGGAGCGCGAACACTTCCTTGTCCTTCTCTTCATCGCCGAGTACGAACATCCCTTCTTTATAATGATCCCAGTGTCCTGAAATCTTATACAGATCGCTTTTTGCCATCAAAGGAGTCTTTGTACGGACATACCCCCACTCTTTATCCTCCAGGTCTTCAATCCAGCGCTGCAGCTTCATGATCATTTTGGTTCCCTTAGGAAGCAGCAGCGGAAGTCCCTGTCCGATCACATCGACCGTTGCGAACAGTTCCATCTCACGTCCGAGTTTATTATGGTCGCGTTTCTTGATATCTTCCAAATGCTCCAGATAAGCCGCGAGTTCTTCTTTTTTCGGGAAAGCGGTTCCATAAATACGCTGTAACTGCGCCTTGCTGGAATCGCCCCGCCAATATGCCATCGAAGAAGAAATCAGCTTGAATGCCTTGATGGATTTGGTGCTCATCAAATGCGGTCCGGCGCATAAATCGACAAAACCGCCCTGGTCATAGAAAGAAATCTCCGCATCTTCCGGCAGGTCCTGAATTAACTCTACCTTATAAGGCTCACCTTTTTCCTCCATAAAGCGGATGGCTTCTTCCCGCGGCATCGTGAACCGCTCTATCTTGTGCCCCTCTTTGATGATCTTCTTCATCTCCGCTTCCAGTTTATCCAAATCTTCTCTGGAAAAAGGCTCCGCATCAAAATCATAATAAAAACCCTCGTCAATCGCGGGGCCTATCGTCACCTTTGCGTTCGGGAACAGCCTTTTGACAGCTTCCGCCATCACATGGGATGCCGTGTGCCTGATGACGCGGAGTCCCGCTTCATCATTTGCCGTCAGGATATTCAGGCAGCAGTCTTTGTCTATGACCGTCCTTAAATCTTCTACCTTCCCGTCCACTTCACCCGCACAGGCCGCTCTCGCAAGTCCTTCCGAAATATCGGCTGCGATTTCATAAATGCTCATCGGCTGTGCGTATTCTTTATTGGAACCGTCTTTTAACGTAATCTTCATCGCCTGCCATGCCCCTTTCTGCATCTCTTTCCGCATTTCTTCTTTTCTTCCTTTTTAGCCTCTATCGGTTTACATAATTCTCCTACAGCATTTTCTGCCATATCGCTCGTACCGCATCCGTCATTGCCGTTCGCACTGTTATTTCCGTTATGGTTGCCGTTATTGCTTCCGATCGAAATGCTGACGCCATGCGTGAGCGGTGCCTTCAGCAAACCGATGGTAATACCGGAAAGCACCAGTACGAGACCGATCAGCCAGCATTCTTTCTTACCGATTGTAATCTCTCCCTGAAACAGTTTCTCGGAAGATGTTTTCACTTCCGACAGGGTCTTTTTTAAAATTGCAATCACTGCTACCATCATCTATTCCTCCCGCCTTTCCAAAAGAACCTCTTCTATGATTTCCGCGGCCTCTGCGATCAGCCGCGCACACGGTCTTGTCGCATAAAATTCAGCCGTGCGTATAGACGGCTTCGCACTCTCTTCCATCTTTTCTATACCGAGGAGTTCCCGGCAGATGATCGTGCCCTCCTTCTCCTTGAACTGTCCGCTCATCTGACGCACCAGCGCATAGATGTGGGCTTTCCCCTCTTCATTCTCCGGGTCGTCATTGCCTTCTTTCAATCCTGCAAGCATGGCCATTGCCGAAACCGCACCGCAGACTTCACGCATACGTCCGACTCCGCCGCCCATCGCACTCGACATCCTGAGCGCTGTCTGAAAATCCATGCCGAACAGTTCGGCATAGGCTGCAAAAACCGACTGTGCACAATTATATCCGCTTTTAAAAAGGTCAGCAGCAAAGCCGACCCTTGATTCTCCTTCTTCCGGCCTTTTCAAATCCATGTTCCCACCTCAATGAAAGCCCCTCTGCAGGCAACAGAAATCAACTCTGTAACACAACAGAGCGGCAGCTCAGTAACCAAATTCCTGCGCCCAATACCATTTTCCGTCCACATTATAGACCGCAACTCCGATTGTCTGAAAACCGGAATACAAAATGTTATCCTTATGATCGGAAGACTCCATCCACGCTGTCACAACACTGTCTGCGGACTGATAACCTCTCGCAATATTTTCTCCATATATGATTTCGCTATTCACGGTCCACCATGGATTACCATCCGGCCTTGTATGAGAAAAAGACTGATGAATCTCCTGTGCTCTGACTTCTGCCGCCGCCGCCAGTTCATCGCTCCAGGCAAGTTCCGGCAGACCGATTTCCGCCCTTGCCTGATTGACCTGCGTGAACACTTCACCGGCTTCCGTCGATAAACTGCCGAGCGTATTCCCGGAAACCGTTTCCATTTCCGACACAGGCACTTCTTCCGATGCGGAAACAACGTAGATTGCTTCTTCTTCCGTTCCGACGATGAACCGGCGCATGACGGAAGAGATTCTATCCTCCGTGCTATCCGGCATCAGAACAGCTCCCGTAAACACACAGATTGCCAAAAGAACCGGCAGGTCTATGATTTTTTTCATTTTTTTTATGCATTTCTTCCACAACATTTTTTATACTTTTTACCACTTCCACACGGACAGGGATCGTTCGGATATACTTTGGGTGCCTTGTGGATTGTAGTAGACTCCTTTTGTTCCTTGTATAAACTCTTTCTCGTTTCCTCGTCGAAAATATCGTTCCACTCTTCCAATTCATACAGCCAGTCAGCGCCTGCTGCCACCATATTTTTATAAAGAAGCGCTTTTTCGAAACCAAGATTGACTTTCGTGTCCTCTTCCATCTCTTCAATCGGATTGGCTTCTTTCAGACTGTCGTTGATTCCATCCAGAAATCCCACCATCGTCATGATATCAATATGATACTTATCGGCCAGTTCTTTGACAGTTCCTTCTACCACTTCATCAGGATTTTTCAGAAGCTGCGCATAAATCTCTTTTTCTTTCTGAAAATAAGCTGCCCACAGTCTTTGCAGTTCTCCCTTGTCCGCCGTTTCGGAATAAGCCATATTACGCCATTGTTCTAATAATGCCATGTCAATCTTCCCACCTTTATCCTCTATATTTATATCCTTCATACCGCAACATCTTGTTGCTCCCACAATAGTATATAACAACTTATAGAAAATGTAAATTTATAAATTCATATTTTACAGAATTTTCATAGATTCTTTCATGGATATCCAGACACAGGAGCCGGCCGGACAGGCAGCGTATGGTTCCTGCGGAGGCCCTGGAAAACCGTCGGTAGTTAGTGAAAAAGGCGCTTGCGGCTTTTGAACTTAGTACCGCTACGGGTTTTCGCGGAGCGAGAGCGTGCCTCCAAAGGAACCATACGCTGCCTGTCCGGCCGGCTCCTGTGTCTGGATATCCATTATTTTCACAAAAATGCTATCGAAGCAGCTCCATAAGTTCTTCCTTTGTAAAACTGCCGCTTCCCATGCTTTCGCCGCCGAGTACCTGTTCGGCCAGTTCTTTCTTTTTTTCCTGAAGTTTCATGATATTGTCTTCTATCGTGCCTTTTACGATCAGTTTATATACGTTGACGACGTTCCTCTGGCCGATTCTGTGGGCGCGGTCCGTGGCCTGGTTCTGTACTGCCAGATTCCACCAGGGATCGTAATGGATGACGATATCCGCCGCGGTCAGATTCAGGCCGGTTCCGCCCGCTTTTAAAGAAATGCAGAATACCGGCGTATCGTCCTGATTGAACTGTTCCACCAGCTGCAGCCGCTTTTCTTTCGGCGTGCTTCCTGTCAAAAGATAATAGCCGATGCCCTCTTTTTCGAGCGCCGCTCTGATCAGATCCAACATAGACGTGAATTGTGAAAAAAGCAGCAGTTTATGTCCTCCGTTCATCGCATTCCGCACCAAATCCAGACACATCTCCATCTTAGCCGAATTTTCCTGATAACCCTCAAAAATCAGCGACGGGTCGCAGCATAACTGGCGAAGTTTTGTCAGTTCCGCAAGAATCTGTATTTTGGAATTTCGGAACTCTTCCTCGCTCGTCTTATCGAGCATCATCCGCATCCGCTGTACATGTGCATCGTACAGCTTCTGCTGCTCGCCTTCCAGTTTCGCGTATACGTTTTCCTCCAACTTATCGGGCAGGTCTGTCAGCACGTCCTGTTTCAGACGCCGGAGCACGAACGGCCCTATCATTTTCTGCAGTTTCCGCATGGCATTTTCATTCTGACCCTGTACGACAGGGAGTTCTATTTCTTCCCGGAAGCGCTGATAAGCATACAAAAATCCAGGCATCAGATAATCAAAAATGCTCCACAGCTCGCTCAGACGATTCTCGACCGGCGTTCCGGTAAGCGCCAGTTTAAATGCGGCCTCTATCTCCTTTACCGCCCTCGCTGCCTGTGTATTGTGATTTTTGATATACTGCGCCTCGTCGATGACCTGGCAATAGAAGCGAAGCCCCGCATAATTATCGATATCCCGCCGCAGCAGGTCATAAGAAGTCAGAAGAATATCCCGTTCTCCTGATTCCTGTATGATACGCTTCCGCTCTTCGGCTGTTCCCGTCACCATTTTCGTGCAAAGGGCAGGCGCGAAGCGCTCTATCTCGCTGCTCCAGTTAAAAACAAGCGAGGCCGGCGCCACGATGAGACAGCGCTTGTTGTCAAACGGTCCAGCGTCAATAAACTCGGACAACAGGAAAGCGATGACCTGCAGCGTCTTTCCCAGTCCCATATCATCCGCAAGAATGCCGCCGAAACCATTGTTTTTTAATGTTTTTATCCAGAGAAATCCCTTTTTCTGGTATTCCCGCATAATGCCTTCCAGACTGGCAGGAACTTCAAAATTACTGTCTTCGACCGTTTTCATATTCCGCACCAGTTCTTTGAAATTCTTATCCCGCACTGCGCCTGACATCTGCTGCGCCTCTAATTCACCGTCCAGATACAATGCCCGGTATTTGGGCAGTGCGATCTGCTCCTGCCTGAGCTGCCTGTCCGTAATGCCGAGTTCATTTTTCAGGCGTGCCAGCGTTTCCAGTTCTCCGCCCGACATATCCACAAAACTGCCGCATTTCAACCGGTAATACTTTTTCCTTCTATCGTAACGTGACAAAATTTCAATGAGCTGATCCATCGGCATATCCTGCGTGCTCATCGAGAGTTCCAGCATATCCCCCGCCAGAGAAACGCCCATAGATACCTTCGGTGCAGGCGATACGCGGATTTTTTTCAGGGCATCCGAAATAAAGACCTCTCCCATCTCCTGCATCCGCAGGATGCCCTCTGTCAACAGTTCATACAGCTTATCTTCATCTCCTGAAAGCGCCATCATGCCGCCGCTTTCATCATAAGCATTGAAATATGAGGCAACTGCCTGCCCGACTTCCATTTCCCGGAAAATATCGCGCGCCGCCTGCGCCTCATCCGTTTTTTCTCCAAAAAGACTATATTTCTCAATTCCATAAACAGCGAACAGCTTACAGGTGATCAAATCCCGCTGCGGGGCATCCAGATAAATTTCAAAAGAAGCCGGGGACTGCAGATAATCCGCCGCGTCAAAATCCACCTTTTCGCATTCGAAAAACTGCTCAAGCGCAGGCAGAAGCTGGCTGCAGAAAATGGCTGCATCTTCTTTCTGAATGAATGCCGTTTTATCCGGCTCCCGCGCCATACAGAACAAAAAATCCTGAATGGGAGCAATCTTTGATAATTCTTCCCGGTAAATCACGCCGTCAATTGGGTAATAGCAATACTTCTCTCCCACAAATCCGCCGCATCCGTCGATTTTCAATTCAATGCCATGCTTTCTGCCGGTCAGCGTCATACGCCGCTCCGGCGCCGCCTCGGAAAGATGCCACTCCCGCTCGCCCCCTCCGAAAAAATTGGCCTGAAATCCCTGCTCTCCGACCGCATTCAGAAATTCTTCCAGTTCTCTTCTGTCAAGATTCATTTTCCTTACACGTTCATGGGAAGTCCCATAAGAATACCCATAATAAGAATATGTCCGGTACTGCACTTCATTGCTTCCTGTCCAGTACAGAATAAATTCCACAAATCCCAGAGATTCTTCTGCAAAGGCTTCCCTCATATGCGGAAAAGTCAGATTTTTCCCATAAGAATATTCCGCCATGCTCATCATATGCTTTTGAAACGTAAAGACATCCTTTAATACATACATTTTGGAAATGCCGATGCGAAATTCCACCGAGGCCTCATTTTCCCGCCATTCCAGATAGGGCTCCAGGCGGACCCTGCCGCAGATTTCCTGATAGTTCACTGGAAAAGTCCGCTCCATGAACTTTTTCATTAAGATGCCTTTCAGGGCGGGTGTCGTTTCCGGCTGCCTTATAGAAACGGGCAGCTTTCGTCCCTTTTCCGGCTCATTATCCATGAAAAAAATGGGATTCCGTATTTCATAATCCACAAAATGCAGTAATACCGCCGCACAATGCTTGCATAAATTGTCATAATTATAATAAGCCGGACATTCACAGTAACTGTCTATGAGTTCATCCATTTCACGATCATAAGTAAGCTCAACCGCATAAATCTGCTGGCCGCTTCCCCTGACCTGTGCCGTAATGGCCCATATGCCGCTCTCTATTTCTTCCACATGGAAGTTTTTGACTTTACCCCCTTTGTAAATTTCGACGCCCCGCGCATAAAATGTATTTCCAGCCATAAACCGGATATCTTCTTTTGTCAGCATTGTTTCTTTCCTTTTTCTATGTCTTTCATTTTATTTCCTTACATTTTATCAAAATAAAAATTTTTTTTAAATAAATGAATAATCTTTTCTTTTAGGGTAATAATGTTATTAGTCAAAAGATAAGGAAATACTTATCCTCCCCTAAAAGGAAGCCTCTGGGACTGCGGAAGCCGCATTTTCAGGGGCTTCCGCTATGTTTGAAGGGCTATTTTTAGGGATTTTGGGGTGTTGCCATCAACTCTTTTGAAAACATTATGCAAACATAATTTCCACTTGTTCACCGCCAAAGTCGAAATCATATATCTTAAAGATTTCATTCTGTATAGCCAGATTGTCTTCGTAATTGTTCTTGCACTTATAATAGGTGTTCAAGGTTGTGCTTTTATTCTTATGTCCTACATTTTTTGAAACCAATGCCAATTTCATGCCTTTGTCCAGACAGCTTGTTACATAACTCCTTCTGCATGTATGAGAGGACTTGTATTCCACTCCCACATAATTACAGAAAGCTTTGAATGTACTGGTAACGCTACTCTCCTTTACCATCCGTCCGCTGTTTGCCGGAATGACATATTCGCTTTCACTCCCTGCCTGCTCTGTTCTGCGCTTCTGCTCCATCAGCCATTTATAGGTAAAATCGTTAATGACTATGGTTCTACGGGAAGTCTTGTTCTTCGGGGTACTTTCCTCATAAATTTTGGAATTGGCAAGTAACTCTCCCAATCTCAAACCAGTGCCGCAAAGGATAAAGAGTGCCGGAGAATTGCGCTATTTTCTGCATTTGTTCCAGCAATTCATTGAGCCTGACTGTAGGGTGTTGATTTCATCATCTTCCCATACACCAAGTTCCTTATCTTCATGCTCTTTACACCTGTCCTCGTTGATTTTTACCTTCCGCATAAAGTTCCAGCTCATGATTTCCCTGTCACAGGCGTAATCAAATGCCTGGCTGACAATACATTTTATCTGGCATACATAAGAATAAACTATAGTTCCATTTGTCAAGATACGGATAAAATCATCACAGTGATACTTCTTAATCTTCCGGGCGGGGATTTTCCCAAAGCTGCTGTCCTTCACATAATTTACACAAGCCCTGTAATATCTGCTGTGAGTCTGCTTCTTGATATCCCCTTTGGCAAATTCCAGAAACATTTCTTCTTCACTTCATCTTCTGAAGCCCCTGTGATCTGGTGGCGTTTTCCGGTTTCTGAATATTTAGTAGGAATCGTGGTATAAAATTGTATCTGTAATCCCTTTTGCCGGGAATTGATTTTCGGAATCGTTATCTCGCTCATGGCAATCTCCTCTTGCGTCTTACAAAGAAGGACATCTGCCACGTCCTCTAAATCTATATCTATTATACCACATTTTATCAGATTCAGCAATTCTCTGTTTGATATTTCGATTTTCAACTAACCTCCCAAACTATTTATTCCGCTTTGATCTGGCACAAAAGTATCCATAAAATTCACCCTTCCTGATGCAACTATGTAAGATAATTATAACATCAACCTTACCCACTTTCCACAAATAACCATTGCATAATATCATTATATTCTGCTGTACCCTTCTAATAATACCATCATAAGCCTTTACATCACCAGATAATAACTTTAGAATCTGTGAAATAATAAAGACATGGCTATCCGCCATGCCCTGAATTTATCTATCAAATTCTATCAATAAAAGCTGCATCTTAATCTTCCATTCCAAATGTCCGATATAACCACGCTCTACTATCCACCAGCATATGTAAAATCCTTACAATTATTACCGAATTTTCCTCTACCACATAATAAATTTTATAATTCTTATAATAATCCATACGAACACCCAAATCCGCCAATACTGGATCATCATCTAACTCATTACGCTCTGGAAAATTCTGTAGTTTGTTTATCTGTTTACGGATACCTTGTACTGTGTTGATTGCCGCAGAAGGATTTTTTAAATCAAATGCAATATAGTCAGCAGCAAACTCCAAATCCTGCTCTGCCAAATCAGATATTTCAATTTTATACTTTTGCATTCGTATACTTTTTCTCCAATCTGTCACAAACTGTGTTAAAATCCTTTGTCTTTCCTTCTCTTGCCTGTCTTAACCCATCCATCACACTCTGCCTTACTTCTATCTGCTGTTGTTCCAAGGTTTCCGCATAAATTTTCTTAACTGCAACTTCCATGCGATTTACCTCCTTCCAAATATAAAAAACTCTGAATCTGTTTCACTATTATTATATCCACTTTTTCATTTATTCACAACCTTCTTTTATCATTGGCATCCTATTTATTAATATCTCAGCACATACCATTTCTACTATTTTGATCACTTTTATATTCCATTTAATATTTTTATATTTATTTTTTTGCGAATACCCCATGCACCACTATCAGCACATGGGATATCCCATCACATACCACCAGAGAATTGCTGTTCCTACCCACTTCATCCACTCCGGTACGCTATTCCATATTCAGTTTTTTATCCTCAACAAACCAAAAAACTAACCTCACCCCACCTGCAAAAAAACTGTTGCCAAGTGCTGCCAACACCTTTTGAGGACGCGCAAATGCCCTGTTTATCAGGTTTCTAGGAATTCATTCCAGCATACTTATCCTCCCCTAAAAGGAAACCCCTGAAATTGCTGAGAATGCAGTTTTAGGGGTTTTCTGCTTTATCCGGTCAATCCGCTGAATCTTTCAGACACCCTCCCCGTCAAATGCCGGAATAAAACTCTCCTTTGCCGTATCGCCTTCCTGAATAAAAGCGTTCCGAATGCCAAGCCCTATCGCATAATCTGTCACGGCATCGTATTCCCGTTTCGTGACCTTCCTGCTGATTCCTTCGTAATCCGGATTTCCTTTCAGTCCTGCCGGCGGTGTATACTGATTCATAAGACTCAGATAAACGCTGTCTCCATAAGTTTCATAAACATACCTGATCACATCCCTGGCATTCTTCTTATGCCCGGGCAGCAGCAGATGCCTCACAATGACCCCTTTTTTCATCATACCGTTTTCATCAAAAACAGGGGGCCCCACCGAGCCAACCATCTCCGCCAGCGCCGCCTTCGCCACCGCCGGATAATCCGGCGCGGCCGAATATTTTGCAGCCAGCCCGGAGTCCATATATTTGAAATCCGTCAGATAAATATCCACGATTCCCGACAGATTTCTGATTGCTTCCCGTTTCTCATATCCGCTTCCGTTATATACGATTGGGAGAAAAAGCCCCATCTTTCTTGCGGTCATAACCGCTTCTGCCGCGCTGGTCACATAATGATCCGGTGTGACCAGATTGATATTGGCCGCCCCCTTTTCCTGCAGTTCCAGAAAAATTTCAGCCAGCCGGCTGACAGAGACCTGCTTTCCCCTTTTCCCCGCTGCGATTTCATTGTTCTGGCAATAGATGCAGCGCAGACTGCATCCCGAAAAAAACACCGTTCCCGAACCGCTCTGGCCGGATATACACGGTTCTTCCCACATATGCAGCGCCGCTCTTGCCACAACGATTTTGTCATCCATCAGGCAAAAACCGGTCCGGCCGTTTTTCCTTTCGGCCTGACATTCTCTGGGACAAAGATTACAGGGACTGATTCTCAACGCACTCCATTGCACAGACATTTGCTTCTCCCCACTCTGCCTTTTATCCGTAATCACAGAAAGCCCTGATTCTGCGATAGTGCAGTTCCAGAGCTCTCTGCCGTATTGATATGCTTAAAATCTGATTCCGCACGGCCTTCTCTTACATCAGCTTACGGAACAGATCTTTCAAATCTTCCACACTCGTGTCTTTCGGGTTGCCCGGGCAGCACGCATCCGCAAATGCGGATTCTGCAAGGAAATCCAGGTCTTCTTCTTTCAGCGCTTCCAGCTTGGACGGAATACCCACATCCTCGGATAACTGGCGCACCGCCGCAACTGCTGCCCTGCGGTACTCTTCCTGCGACATTCCGGTCGTATCCACACCCATTGCCTCTGCGATATCCTTAAATTTCTCCCCTGTCGTCTCCGCATTGTATTCCATAACGATCGGAAGCATCATTGCACAAGCCACACCATGCGGCGTATCATAGACCGCGCCAAGCGTATGTGCCATGGAATGTGCGATGCCAAGGCCTACGTTGGAAAATGCCATACCGGTCACGAACTGTCCAAGAGCCATACCTTCACGGCCTTCCGTTGTATTTTCAACCGCGCCTCTTAAATTCTCCGCAATCAGCTTAATCGCTTCCAGATTCAGACAATCGGCCAGTCTCCATGCCGCCTTCGTCGTATATCCTTCAATCGCATGCGTCAGCGCATCCATACCGGTTGCCGCAGTCAGGCTCTTCGGCATACTGGACATCATATCCGGGTCTACGATCGCGATATCCGGGATATCATTTACATCAACGCATACGAATTTTCTCTTCTTCTCAACATCTGTGATAACATAGTTGATGGTCGCTTCTGCCGCCGTACCCGCTGTTGTCGGAACCGCTATGGTAAATACCGTCTTATTCTTCGTCGGCGCTACCCCTTCCAGAGAACGCACATCTTCAAACTCAGGGTTATTGATGATAATACCGATTGCTTTTCCGGTATCCATAGAAGAACCGCCGCCAATCGTGATCATATAGTCGGCACCGGATGCCTTGTAAGCCGCCACACCTGATTTCACATTCTCGATTGTCGGATTCGGCTTGATATCGGAGTAGATTTCATACGCCATGCCTTCCGCATCCAACAGTTTTGTAACCTTCGCCGTAACCCCGAATTTCACCAGATCGGGATCTGATGCCACAAACGCTTTTTTCAACCCCTTGCTCTTAATAATCCCCGGAATCTCCTGAATTGCCCCCGCACCATGATAAGAAATTCCATTCAATACAAAACGATTCACCATAATAATACCCTCTCTTTCTTTCCTAATCGTTTTTTAATGATATCTTAATTATAGCATTTCCCATCTGTATACTTCAATCTTTCTTTTCTAAAATATACTTACAAATATAACAGTTCGGCGGCCGGAGCGGGGCAGCGCAGCGCATAGTTCCT
>CAMWXB010000081.1 GCA_947178125.1 uncultured Lachnospiraceae bacterium
CGACGCGCTTTAAGGGCCTTCGCAGGAACGATACACCGTCCTGCCCGGCCGCAGAATTACTGCAAAATAATAAAAAATTGGGAAATTTTGTATACAGAAAAAAAGGATTGTGATAGAATATTCAGGATGGGGAGTTTTTGCAATGGAAATGTTTCCAAAGGAGCCACATTTAATAGAAATG
This sequence comes from uncultured Lachnospiraceae bacterium, assembly GCA_947178125.1. Classification (GTDB taxonomy): domain Bacteria; phylum Bacillota; class Clostridia; order Lachnospirales; family Lachnospiraceae; genus UBA3282. Next base: position 182 of record CAMWXB010000081.1, read on the forward strand.
TCTCCAAAGGGAGCCATATCTATAGGAGAGAAAAGCCGTCGGGAAAGAGGCTGAATGAAATTAGTTAAGTATGAGAACAATGATAGTAGCAGGATGCAGAATCTTCCATATGAGAAATTTATTTCCTATGGCGCTGAAACGTTGACGGATTCCGAACTGCTTGCGATCATCATACGAACCGGGACGCAGGAGATGAGTGCGCGAGACCTTGGGGAAGAGGTTTTGAAAACTGCCGGGAAATACGGCAACGGTCTTTTAGGGCTCTATCACATCCCGCTTCAGAATCTGATGTCAGTGAAAGGCATCGGCAAAGTCAAGGCTGTGAAGCTAAAGGCGCTTGCTGAACTGTGCACCAGAATGGCGCAGACGAAAGCTGGCGAACAATTATCCTTTACGAGGCCGTCCTCTGTTGCCGGTTATTATATGGAGCGGTTCCGGCATGAAAAAGTAGAGCATAATCTGCTTTTGCTGTTCGATTCCGGGATGCACCTTTTAGAAGAACTGCTGCTTTCGACCGGAACAGTCAATGCTTCCCTTTTATCACCGAGAGAAGTATATATCAGCGCATTCCGTTCCCAGGCAACGCATATTATGCTTCTTCACAATCATCCGGGCGGCAATCCGGAGCCCAGCAGCAATGACATCCGCATTACGGAGCGGATTGCGGATATCGGAAAAACAATTGATGTTTTCCTGCTGGATCATATTATTATTGGTGATAACAGTTATTTCAGCTTTAAAGAGAGCGGGCTGTTGAATGAGCATACCGCTTCCAGGGAAATATCTGCGGATAATGAATTAGCTTGAAAGGAGTTTTTATTTTGGCAAATAACGCATTTGGAATTGATCTTGGGACGAGCAATATTAAAATATACAACCGTGCAGATGATAATGTTTTTGTAGAAAAGAACATGATTGCAATCGAGAACAAGAGAACGCTGTTCGCATACGGAAATTCGGCTTTCGATATGTATGAAAAGACGCCGGGCAATATCCATATTACTTATCCTTTAAGTAATGGTGTCATTGCAGACATACAGAACATGGAGACCCTCATAAAATATTTTATGATAGATCTTATGAAGGGCGGTCTGCGGCCTGCGGATTATTATATAGCGGTCCCATGGGATGTGACGGAAGTAGAAAAACGTGCTTTTAAGGATCTTGTAAAAGAGTCCAATGTCAAAGCGAAGAAAGTCATGGTCGTAGATAAGGCCGTAGCAGATGGGCTCGGGTTGGGCATCGATGTCAAAAATTCCCAGGGTGTTCTTGTTGTCAATGTCGGTTTTGATACAACAGAGATATCGATTCTGTCCCTCGGCGGCATTGTTTTAAGCAAACTTGTCAAAGTAGGCGGAAGAAAGTTCGACGAAGCGGTCAAAGCGGCGGTGAGGCGGGAGTACAGCCTGATCATTGGCGGTAAAACAGCTGAAAATGTGAAGATTGCGTTGTCTGAACTCGAAGCACAGAAGTGCGGTGCTGTTGTTTATGGACGTGATATCGTAACAGGACTTCCGGTAGAACGTGAGATACCGACTTCTCTCGTAAACGAATGTCTGACAGAACATTTTAATACGATCATTGATAACATCAAAGTTATTTTGGAGCGGACGCCTCCGGAACTGGCCGCGGATATTTACAGACACGGTGTCTATCTGACGGGCGGAGCTTCCCAGGTCAATAATCTGGCACAGCTCATGAGCAGAGGAACCGGCCTGAAAGTCAATCTTTCCGAACATCCGATCGAAAGCGTTGCGCTCGGACTTGCCAAAATCATAAACGAAGATAATTATAAATCGGTGGCATATGCAATAGAAGGAATGAGTAAATGAGTCCAATTATAAAAAGAAAAGGAGAGAAATTTGTCCTGCCGGGAAAATACCTCCTTTTCATTTTAACAATTCTATGTACCGGTATGGTGCTGCTTACGTTCAATACGACCATTTTCAGCGGTCCTTTGGGTTCTGTTGCCGGATATATCATTGTCCCGTTCCAGGAAGGTGTCAGTGCGGCAGGCAGTTTTTTGCGCAGCCGCTCGGAAGAACTTGGGCAGATTCGGGACCTGATCGCAGAAAACGAAATGCTGAAAGCAAAGATAGACGATTTGACGATAGAGAACACAAGGTTACAGCAGGACCGGTATGAACTCACCAGCCTGCGGGAATTGTATGAGTTGGATTCCCAATATGATGAATATGAAAAAATCGGCGCACGAATCATCGCAAGGGATTCCGGCAACTGGTTCTATTCTTTTGTTATCAATAAAGGTTCGGATGACGGTCTTGCGATTGATATGAATGTCATAGCCGGCAGCGGTCTGGTGGGACGTATCGTGGATACCGGACCGAACTGGTCTAAGGTAAAGGCCATCATTGCCGATGATTCCAATGTAAGCGCAATGGTATTATCCAGTTCCGATAATATGATTGTCAATGGAGACCTGCGCCTGTATGCTTCCGGTATCATTTCTTTTGAACAGTTGAAGGACAGCGATAACGTTGTCGTGGAAGGCGATAAAGTTGTAACTTCCAATATAAGCGACAAATACCTTCCGGGCATTCTGATCGGGTACATCAATACCATCAATACCGATTCTAATAATCTGACCAAGTCAGGATACATTACACCGGCAGTAGATTTTGAGCATTTGGAAGAAGTTCTTGTCATACTGGAACTAAAGCAGACGATCGAAGAATAAGACAAGAGGAAAGGCATGGGTATAAGGATTCATGAAACGCGCTATTGTGACCGCTTTTTTTATTTTTATATGTTTCCTGATGCAGTGCACCGTTTTCCGCGCACTCGCTTTTGGCGGCATTGTTCCGAATCTGCTGATCGTACTGACCGCCTCTTTCGGTTTTATGCGGGGCGAGAAGAATGGTCTGCTCATCGGTTTTTTCAGCGGTCTGCTCGTGGATATCTTTTTTGGTTCCGTTATCGGCTTTTATGCGCTGGTATATATGTATATCGGTTATGCCAACGGAAAATTCAGCATCATCTTTTATCCGGAAGATATCAAGCTGCCGATCACGCTGATTCTTTGCAGCGACTTTTTCTATGGGATTATCTGCTATGTCATTCTGTTCCTGCTGCGTGGAAAATTTGATTTCAGTTACTACCTTATCCATATTATTCTGCCGGAAATGGTCTATACGGTAGTCGTGACACTGTTTTTGTATCCTGTCATTCTGCGTGTGAACCGCAGCCTGGAACAGCAGGAGAAAAGGGGCGAAAAGAAGTTTGTTTGAAAATATATGGGAACATTTGAAAGAAAATATATTTAATATGGTGACTTCCAGACTGCTCGTATTGGTCCTGGTCCTGCTCGGTATGGGAAGCTATCTCATTTACACGATATTTCAACTGCAAATTGTCAATGGTGAAGAATATTTTGATAATTTTCAGTTACGGATTACGAAAACACGGACCATCGAAGCGACAAGGGGTAATATTTATGCAAGTAATGGAGAGCTTCTTGCATACAACGAACTGGCATATTCGGTCACGATTGAAGATGTTTACGAATCGGGCCGTGAGAAGAATGCGAAGCTGAATGATACGATCTACCGGCTGATTCAAATGATAGAACAGAATGGCGACCATATTATCAATGATTTCAATATTGTTCTGGACACAGGCGGCAATTACCAGTTTAATCTGGAAGGAACCCAGCAGCTTCGTTTTCTTGCCGATATTTATGGACATGCCCTGATAGATGATCTTCAGGAAAAAGAGCGGACCGCTACACCGGATGAGGTAATGACTTATTTATGCAGTACTTCCCGTTATGGAATCGGCGGTTATACGGATGAAGACGACAAGAGCAGCTTTCAGGAAGGACTTGGCTATACGAAAGAAGAAGTCCTGAAAATCCTTACGATTCGTTATGCCATGAGCGCCAACAGCTATCAGAAATATATTGCTACAACAGTGGCAAATAATGTTTCCGAAAAAACGGTTGCCGTCGTTATGGAAAATGCGGACGTACTCGACGGAGTCGCAATTGCCGAGGGAACCATCCGGAAATATAATGACAGCATCTATTTCGCGCAGATTCTCGGTTATACCGGAAAAATATCCAATGATGAACTGGCGCTTTTACAGGAAGAAAATCCGAATTATGATCTGAATGACACGGTTGGAAAACTGGGCATCGAAGCGTCTATGGAAACACAGCTTCAGGGAACGAAAGGGTCCGAAATCGTCTATGTGAACAATGTCGGAAAAGTCATTGAAACGAGCGACAGGGTGGAACCGGTCGCCGGAAATGATGTCTGGCTGACCATTGATCCGGAACTTCAAAAAGCGGTCTATCATATTCTTGAAGAGAAAATTGCCAGTATCCTGTTAGCGAAAATAGAGAATATCAAAGAATATATTCCAGCCGAAAACGCGGGAAGCAGTAATATCATTATTCCGATTTACGACGTTTATTATGCGTGTATTGAAAATAATATTATCGATACGAGCCGTTTCTTTTCTCAGACTGCCGGAGAAACGGAAAGTGCTGTTGCACAGGCTTATCTGGACAAAAAAGCCCGGATTTTTGAACAGCTGCGTACCGAACTTACAGAGGGCAATACGCCTTACAATGAATTGTCCAAAGAGTATCAGGTCTATGAAAGTTTTATTGTATCGATGCTCTATGATAACAATATCATTATGCAGAGCGAAATAGACAAGGATGATGAAACCTACATTGCATGGACGATTGATGAAGTCATCAGCCTGAGTGAATATCTGAATTATGTAATTGCAAAGAACTGGGTAGATGTATCCAAACTGAATATTGTATCGCAGTATTCGGATTCCCAGGAAATCTATGCGAAGATTATCAGTTATATTTTTGAAAAGCTGGATGTCAGCGCAAATTTTGAGAAAAGAATTTATCGTTATATGATCAATAACGATGAACTGAGCGGCCGTCAGATCTGTTCGCTCCTTTTGGAGCAGAACATTGTGAAAGTAGAAGAGGAGGAGCTTGCGCAGTTCGAAAGAGGCTCCCTGTCGCCATATACCTTTATGAGGAACCGCATCGAACATCTGGATATTACGCCGGCCCAGCTGGCTCTGGAGCCTTATTCTGGTTCGACCGTCATCACGGATGTCAATACCGGAGATGTGCTCGCGCTCGTATCTTATCCAAGTTATGATAACAATAAAATGGCAAATGGTGTTGATGCAGATTATTTTGCCAGCCTGCAGAGCGATCTGTCCCGCCCCATGAACAATTACGCAACCCAGCAGAGAACGGCTCCCGGTTCCACGTTTAAAATGGTATCCGCAACGGCCGGCCTGATGGAAAATGTCATTACCACAACGGACACGATAACCTGTATCGGTACTTTTGATAAAATCACACAACCCCCAAGATGCTGGATAGCCGCAAACGGCGGAGCACACGGCGCATTGAATGTGACCGGAGGTATCCAGCATTCCTGTAACTGGTTCTTTTATGAAGTCGGTTACAGGCTTGGTACTGTCGATAATACTTACAATAGTGAAGTCGGCCTGAATCAGCTGGCAAAATATGCGGATATGTATGGTTTATCAGAGCCTTCGGGCGTGGAAATAGAAGAGTACGACCCGAAAGTCTCCGATCTGGATTCCGTCCGTTCTGCAATCGGACAGGGTACGAACAACTATACGACCGTCGGACTGGCGCGATATGTTACAACTGTTGCGAACAGCGGAATATGTTATAATTTAACATTAATAGATAAAATTACAGATCATAACGGGGAAAATGAAAAAGAGAATCATGCCGAAGTGCGTAACCGAATCGATATGGATGCTTCTTATTGGAATGCAATTCATCTTGGAATGCGCAGAGTCGTGGAAGGAAAGAGTTATTATTCGGACCTTGGCGTCAACGTTGCCGGCAAAACAGGTACCGCACAGGAAAGTAATTCCCATCCGAACCACGCGCTTTTTGTCAGTTACGCGCCTTATGAAGACCCGGAGATTTGCGTCGTCGTTCGTGTGGCCAATGGTTATAATTCCGACTATGCCGCGCAGATTGCAAGAGAGGTTTATAAATATTATTACGGGCTCGCAGATGAAAGCGAAATCATTACAGGCACTGCAGGAACATTGGAAGGCGGCCTGATCAATGGAGATTAAAGGAGTGGTTTCAGTATGAAAAATCCAGTCATTATTAAAAGTTTTCCAAACGGTTTGTCACTTTATCTGGATGATGCAATGCCATTTGACAGACTGCTTGAAGAAATTGCCGTTAAATTCAAGGAATCCGCACAATTTTTCAAAGATGCCCATATGGGAATCTCCTTTGAGGGCAGAAAACTGACGGAAGCGGAAGAACGGGAAGTTCTGAATGTGATTTCCGATAATTCTTCCTTGAATATCATTTGTATTATCGGTAAAGATGACGAGAACAATCAAAATTATATCCGCGCCTTACAGCAGCTCGAATTTCACCAGCATGAAATGGAAAATGTAGGGCAGTTCTATAAAGGGACCCTGAAGGATGGTCAGACGCTGGAGACGGAAAACAGCATAATCGTGATGGGGGATGTCTATCCCGGCGCCAGTATTATTTCCAGTAAGGATATCGTTGTTCTGGGCGGATTATATGGACAGGCTTATGCCGGCGGCAACGGCCTTGACCACCATTTCGTTGTTGCGCTTGAAATGTCACCGGAAAAACTCAAAATAGGTGAATTCAAATACAAATCATCCGAGAAACAAAGCAAATGGTCAATTAAACCGAAGGTTCAGCCCAAAATTGCTTATGTAAAAGACGGTCGAGTCATGATGGAAGCCATTACCAAAGAATTACTGAATGCACTGCCCATTTAGGCAGAAGTTCAGGGGACGATAACGATTCATTTTGGAGGTTTGAGTATGAGTGAAGTAATTGTCGTCACATCAGGGAAAGGCGGGGTAGGAAAGACCACTACTTCAGCAAACGTCGGTACAGGTCTGGCTGCCATGGGCAAAAAGGTCATTTTGATCGATACGGATATCGGGCTGCGGAATCTGGATGTGGTCATGGGGCTTGAAAGCCGCATTGTTTACAATCTGGTAGATGTCGTAGAAGGCAACTGCCGAATCAAACAGGCGCTTGTGAGGGATAAGCGTTATCCGACGCTATTTCTCTTACCGTCTGCACAGACAAGGGATAAAAGTGCAGTAAATCCCGCACAGATGGTAAAAATGATAAGCCATTTAAAAGACCAGTTCGATTATATTATTCTGGATTGTCCGGCCGGAATTGAACAGGGATTTCAAAATGCCATTGCCGGAGCGGACAGAGCTTTAGTCGTTACGACGCCGGAAGTCTCATCCATCCGGGACGCGGACCGCATCATCGGACTGTTAGAAGCAAATGAAATACAGAAAATCGACCTTGTCATCAACCGGATTCGTTATGATATGATCAAAAGAGGCGATATGATGTCATCCGATGACGTAGTGGATATTTTATCCATTCCGTTGATCGGGCTGGTGCCGGACGACGAAAACGTCGTCATTGCCACGAATCAGGGAGAACCGTTAGTCGGAAGCAATACTCTTGCCGGACAAGCCTATCAGAATATCTGTTACAGAGTGAATGGGAAAGAAGTTCCTTTTCTGGACTTTGAACGGGGGATTTCCTTCTGGACAAAAATAACAGGTATTTTCCATCGGAGTTAGGGGGTAAGAGGATTGTTCAAAAATATTTTAAAACGAAAAAGTTCCAGAGAAATTGCCAAAGACAGACTGAAAATATTACTGATTTCCGATCGGGTGAACTGTTCCCCGGAGATGATGGAAATGATAAAAAATGACATTGCAAAAGTCATATCGAAATACATGAAAATCGATACGGAAAGTATGGAAATTCAGATTACCAAGACGAGCATCAAAGGGCGGACCAAAAATCCGACTTTGTATGCGAATATTCCGATACTGGACCTGAAGCAATAGGCTGAAAAATAAATTTTTCAGCCGAAAGAATGCCATATTTCAGACATTCTTCCCATACGAATATCGACGAAAGAAAGGAGGACGGCATATGATAAAGCATTATCGCATCAGGGATTATGATTTTAAACTGATCATTCTCGTTGTTGCGCTTACCGTCATCGGTATTCTGGCGATTGGAAGTGCAAAAGAGTCCCTGCAGACGCGCCAGATTGCCGGCTTCGTATTCGGGCTTTTTCTGATGATCGTTATATCGCTTTTTGATTATTCCGTTATCCTTCGCTTTTACTGGCTGCTATATGTGGTCAATATCGTTCTATTGATCCTTGTCTCCGAAATGGGAGAAACGGTAAATAATGCCCAGAGATGGCTCAATATTTTCGGTATTCAGTTCCAGCCTTCGGAAACAGCCAAAATTTTATTGATTCTGTTTTTTGCACAATTGATCATGAAACACCATGATAAAATGGGAGATCTCAGATTCATTATCATATGTGTTTCGCTGTTTGCCGTGCCGCTCTGGCTGATTTATGACCAGCCGGACCTCTCAACAAGCATCATGGTCGTTATTTTATTCTGTGTCATGATGTTCGTAGGCGGCCTTCACTGGAAATATATTCTGACGGTGCTTGCGATTGCCATTCCGGCTTTTATCATTTTTTTGAGCATCGTGCTGCAGCCGGATCAGGAACTGATACAGCCATATCAGCAGAGAAGGATCCTGGCATGGCTGAATCCCGAAGAATACGCCAATGACGAAGCATATCAACAGCTTAATTCCGAGATGGCTATCGGTTCCGGACAGTTATATGGCAAGGGCTATAAAACGAATGAGATCAGTTCTGTAAAGAATGGGAACTTCATTGCTGAACCGCAGACAGATTTTATCTATGCGGTCATCGGAGAAGAATTTGGATTTGTTGGTGGATGTAGTGTAATTGTCTTATTGATTTTCATCTCAATAGAATGTATTATGGTAGCTAGGAGGGCAAAAGATCTGGCGGGAACGGTCATTGCCGCCGGGGTAGGTACGCTGATCGGGTTTCAGGGAATCATCAATATTGCCGTTGCCACGAGGGTCATGCCCAATACCGGCATTCCGCTTCCTTTTGTCAGCTATGGCCTTACTTCATTAGTAAGTTCCTATATTGGGATAGGTTTTGTATTAAACGTACGGTTACAAGGTAAAAAATGAACAGAGGGGTATTGACATGAACATTGCACTGATTGCACATGATGCAAAGAAAAAACTGATGCAGAACTTTTGCATCGCATACCGGGGGATTCTGAGCAAGAACGAATTATATGCGACTGGTACAACGGGAAGGTTAATCGAAGAAGTAACAAATCTGACGATTCACAAACATCTTGCCGGGCATTTAGGCGGAGAACAGCAGCTGGGGGCACAGATTGAGCACAATCAGATTGATTTGTGTATCTTTTTAAGGGACCCGCAGAATCCGAAACCGCATGAGCCGGATGTTAACAATGTTATGCGTCTTTGTGACGTACATAATATTCCACTGGCAACAAATCTGGCATCCGCAGAACTTTTGATTAAATCGCTGGACAGAGGAGATTTAGAGTGGCGTGAAATGTACAAATAATGTAACAAAAAGAGCTTTTGCAGCTCTTCTTGGCGTCGTTCTTGTCCTGACTGGCTGCGGCGCCGAAAAATATGAGATGCCCTATAACAGCAATTACCAGGTCAGCAGCTTTAAACTCGTGCAGACAGCCGATGCTACTGCACAGGTTGCAGAAACTTTTGCAGCTGATTTATGTGTTGTGGATAAAAATATTTCCAATTCAGAGGCATCTCTTTCGGATGTGGCGGCTGCGGCCCTGTTCGACGTGAACGGACTTGATACGCTCTATGCCAAAAACGCAAATGAACAGCTTCCACCGGCCAGTCTGACAAAAATCATGACAGCGCTGGTCGCATTAAAGCATGGCTCACCGGAACAGCTGCTTACGGCGAGTGAAAATGTACAGATTACGGAACCCGGTGCACAGTTGTGTGGTATCAAACCGGGCGATACGATGACATTGCAGCAGGCGCTGTATGTTCTTCTTCTTTATTCTGCCAATGATGTCGCGATCATGATTGCTGAAGGTGTCAGCGGTTCTGTGGCAGGTTTTGTGGAACTGATGAACGAAGAAGCACAGGAACTCGGTGCAACGAACTGTCATTTTACAAACCCGAACGGACTGACAGAAGACGGACATTATATGTCAGCCTATGATCTGTATCTGATTTTTACAGAGGCGCTTCAATATGATCTGTTCAATGAGATCATTCAGACCACGACTTACAGCACGACTTATCACGGGAATGATGGAAGTGAGCGCACAATGGAAGTAAATAATACCAATCAGTATCTGGCTGGTAATTATACCGCGCCGGAACATATTACGATCATTGGCGGTAAGACAGGAACGACGAAAGCAGCAGGACACTGTCTGATCCTTTTATGCAGAGATAACAGTGGAAAGCCTTATATTTCCGTGATCATGAATTCCGAATCGACGGAAAGTCTGTATAAGGACATGACAGAACTGCTCAGCGTCATTCAATAAAGCAGTCCGTATAAATGTAATATTTATAGTTGTCTTTTTATATGTTTTCACTTATAATATTGTTATACAGGTTATGAATATTTTACTTTAGGAGGGTTTACAATGGTTCAATTAATCGTAGGCAGGAAAGGGAAGGGCAAAACAAAACACTTATTGGATAAAGTAAATACAGAAGTAAAGGATATCGCAGGTAATGTCGTTTATCTGGACAAGAGCACGAAACATATGTTCGAGCTAAACAATAAGATTCGATTGATCAATGTATCGGATTATATGGTTACTAACAGCGATGAATTTGTTGGCTTTATCTGCGGCATCATTTCCCAGGACCATGATTTACAGCAGATGTATTTCGACAGCTTTTTAAAGATTGCCTGTATGGAAGACAGTGCGGCGGTAAGCGAAGATATCAATACCGTAATTGGCAAACTGGAAGCGGTCAGCACCAAATTCAATGTTGATTTTGTTTTAAGCATTTCTCTTGATGCACATGAATTATCGGAAGATTTAAAATCCAAAATTATCGTATCATTGTAGGACTGGTTTACATAATTAGAAAGACATTCCAAAACCTCGGAATATCCGAGGTTTTATCCTTTTATTCGTCCGTTATAAAGGAGTGTACAGAATGGCCGGAACAGGAAATAACGTAACCAAATACAGACGCCCGATCAACCTGAATATCGGTATGATCATTTTTGCTGTCATTTTCGTATATATTGTAATCTGTATCTTCATGTACTTATCGACGGAGCATGTTGTCGGCTATGAAGTGAAGGAAGGTTCCCTGTCCTATAACAATGTTTATAAAGGAATCGCGCTGCGGACAGAGCAGATCGTCAACAGCACCACGGCCGGATATACCAATTATTATGCACGGGAAGGAGAGCGTATCGCGGTACATGATCTTGTTTATACCATTGACGAAACGGGCAAGCTGGCCGATTATATCAAAACGAGCGAGACCGGCGAGAATTCACTTTCCGATCATGACCTCATGGAACTGAAAAGTGAGATAGAATCCTTTTCCAACGGTTTTGACAGGACCAGTTTTTCCGATATCTATAATTTTAAATACAGCGTTCAGGGAACGGTTCTGAAACTTGCCAATTACAATGTATTAGAGAGCGCGGAGGCATTGAACGGCACTGCCAATACGGCATTGATTGACTATTTTTATGCAAATAACACCGGTATCGTAATCTATTCTGTTGATGGAATGGAAAATCTTACTTTACAGGATATGAAGATGGAATATTTCGATCAGAAAAATTATGAAAAGACCCATCTGTTGAACAACGAACTGGTCGCGGCCGGCGATCCGGTCTACAAGCTGTCAACGGACGAGAACTGGTCCATTGTCATTCCTGTAGAGGATGAAGAGTTTGCAAGACAGCTGGTGGAAGAAGAATATGTTAAAGTCAGGTTCATGAAAAATCAGAATATGTCCTGGGGAAAAGTGGATGCCTTTACCAATGAAGAAGGTGATACTTTCGTATCGCTGACTTTTACCAATTCCATGATCAGTTTCTGCACGGAGCGCTTCATCGATATTGAGCTGCTTTTGGAAGATGAGACCGGACTGAAAATTCCCAATTCAGCCATCGTGGAAAAGGAATTTTTCATCGTTCCGAAAGAATATGTTACAAAGGGTGGAAACAGCGGCGCCTACGGCGTCCTATTAGAAACCTACAATGACGATGGCAATGCGACAACGGAATTTGTGGAAACGACCATCTATGAGGAAACGGATACGGAATATTATCTGGATGATACCGTACTGCGAAGCGGCAGTTATCTTATTAAGCCGGATTCCATGGAAAAATATGCAGTAAGCCGGATTGGTTCGCTGACCGGCGTCTATAATATCAATAAAGGATATGCTGATTTTAAACAGATTATTGTTTTATACAACAACGATGAATATTCTATTGTGAAATCGAATACCACCTATGGGCTGAGCGTCTATGACTTTATCGTACTGGATGCGGCAACGGTGGAGGATAATGATTTTGTTTACGAATAGAGGGTGAGAAGAAGTTCTAAGGCTCACACCAATGGGCGTTTCGCCAAGAACTTCTACGATTCCGCGCTGCGGAATCTTTCTCACCCGAAAGAATGCCCATAAGGGCATTCTTCCTGATGGGGATTCTGGCAGGGTTCAGGCCGCCGCAAGATGAAAAGAGGATAGGTAATTATGATTCGGGAAAATATAGAGCGGGTTAAAGAGAATATAAGAATAGCCTGTGAGAAGAGCGGGCGGAAGACGGAAGATGTAGCTTTGATCGCAGTGAGCAAGACAAAACCGGTTTCGATGCTGCAGGAAGCCTATGAGTGCGGCTGTCGGGATTTTGGAGAGAACAAAGTACAGGAACTTGTGGAAAAATGGGAACAGATGCCGAAGGACATCCGCTGGCATATGATCGGCCACCTGCAGCGTAACAAAGTAAAATATATTGTAGATAAGGTCTATATGATTCACAGCGTAGATTCCCTGCGGCTCGCAGAAGAAATCAGCAAAGAAGCCGGAAAGAAAGGCGTTACCGTATCCATACTGATAGAAATCAACGTGGCGGAAGAAGAAACCAAGTTTGGAACCACCTGTGAAGAGGCCGTTCAGCTTGTGGAAGAAATTGCCAGACTGCCGCATCTTGTCATAAAGGGACTGATGACAATAGCACCATATGTAGAAAATGCGGAAGAAAACAAACAATATTTTGAAAAATTGCGCCAAATATATGTTGACATAAATCATAAAAACATTGATAATGTTTATATGGCTGAACTTTCTATGGGAATGACCGGGGACTATGAAACAGCCATTGCAGAAGGCGCCACTTATGTAAGAGTCGGCACCGGTATTTTTGGAGAACGTTTCTATACCGGTTAGAATGGAGGGATTTATCATGGGCGTTATGGATAAATTTATAAATGCGATGAAATTGAATCCGGACGAAGAAGATGATTATTATGATGACGATTACTATGATGAGCCGGAACCGGCCCGGAAATCGTTGCCTGTAAAAGAAGATACAACCGTTGATGAGGAGAAGACCGTTAAGAAGACCGCGCCGAAGGTTACATCAATCCGTCAGATGAAGAAGATGTCTGATGCCGGCATGGAAGTGTGTGTCATTAAACCGACTACCGTAGAGGATGCAAGAGAAATTACGGAAACTCTTTTAGCGAACCGGACCGTTGTATTAAATCTGGAGGGTCTGGACGTGGAAATCGCACAGAGAATCATCGATTTTACTTCCGGCTCCTGCTTTGCAATGAGCGGAAACCTACAGAAGATTTCTCATTACATATTTATTATCACACCTGCAAGTGTTGATATTTCCGGTGATTTTCAGGATATTTTATCCGGTTCTTTCGATGTCCCGATCAATAAGGGAATTTAACTGTCAGACGGACTTCCTGTCAGCAATGCCAGGAAGTTTCTTTATGTTATGTGTGATCTATTTCTTTATGAATACTATACGAAAAGGATACTAATGGAATCATGGCAAACAGATTAACAATTAATTATGAAAAGAAACCCTGTTACGACATCGTATTTGCAGCCGATTTTAGCGGACTGCTTGAGGAATTACGGGATTTCAATATTGAAGAACGGAGAACTGCCATTATCGCAGACAGTAATACCGTTTCACTCTATGGGGAAGAAGTAAAAGGTATTTTGGAAGGACACTGTAAGAAAGTCATTCTTTACAGCTTTCCGGCAGGCGAAGCGCATAAAACACTGGATACGGTCAAAGATATCTATAAGACGTTGATAGAAGAGAAATATGACAGAAAAGATTTATTAATTGCTCTTGGCGGCGGCGTAGTCGGAGATATTACCGGTTTTACGGCGTCAACTTATCTGCGCGGCGTTGATTTTATTCAGATTCCAACAACCCTGCTTGCACAGTCCGACAGCAGTATCGGCGGCAAGACCGGTGTGGATTTTGACGGTTATAAAAATATGGTAGGAGCCTTTTATATGCCAAAACTCGTCTATATGAACATCGGTACGTTAAAGACACTTGACGACCGGCAGTTCTATTCGGGATTTGCAGAAGTCATGAAGCATGGCCTTATCAAAGATGCCATGTTCTATGAATGGCTGTTGGACAATATGTATGAAATACAGGATAGAGATATAGAAGTTTTGGAAGAAATGGTCATGCGGAGCTGCTCGGTCAAGAAACTCGTTGTCGAAAAAGACCCGAAAGAGCAGGGCGACAGAGCCTTATTGAACTTCGGTCATACGATTGGCCATGCGATTGAAAAGGCAAAAAATTTCCAGATGCTTCACGGAGAATGTATTGCGCTTGGTGCAGTTGCCGCGGCTTTTATTTCCTGGAAGCATAACTGGCTTTCGATGGAAGAATATTATGAAATCCGCGATATGTTCGTACCATTCAACCTGCCGATCAGCATCGATGATATCGATCCCGAAGAGATTCTTGCGTTGACCAAATCCGATAAAAAAATGGCGGCAGGACAGATTCGTTTCGTATTGTTAAAAAAGGTCGGTAAAGCGTTGATTGATACGACTGTCAGCGACGAAGATATTTTAAATGCGTTGAAGGAAATTCATTTTAGCGAAGAGGATGAGAGGGCTTAATATAGATGAGAGCGATCAGTCATTCGGCGAAGCAGAAAAGAAAAAGATTAATTCAGGATATCATATTTATTATAATCTTGATTGCATTCGATCAGTTCACGAAATATCTTGCCGTACTCCAGCTAAAAGACAAATCGGCTTTCAAGATTATCGACGGCGTACTTGAGCTCAATTATCTCGAAAATAAGGGAGCTGCTTTTGGTATGCTTCAAAATCAGGGCGGTTTTTTCGTCTTTGTAGCGGTCATTGTGCTGGGCGTCATTGCATATATTCTTTATAAGACGCCGAACGCCAAGAAATATACTCTGATGCACATACTGCTTTCTCTGATCGCGGCAGGCGCTATCGGCAATATGATCGACCGAATCCGGCTGGATTATGTCGTTGACTTTATTTATATTATTCTGATCAATTTTCCGATTTTTAATGTGGCAGATATGTATGTTTCTTTTTCCACTGTCATACTGGTTCTCGCTCTTTTATTTTATTATAAAGAGAGTGATTTGAGTTTTATCAGCTTTAACCAGAAAAAATACCGGGAATTGAAATAAGAGATAAAATAATATCACGCGCAGGCTGACGCGCGTAGAATAAGCAGGAATAAAAGACTGTATATGAAAGAATTTACCTATAAAATAGATTTCGAAGACGAAGAGGAACGGATTGATAAATGGATCAGCAATACGCTGCAGACCTTATCCCGTTCTTATATCCAGAAACTGATCAAGGAAAACAATGTTTTTGTCAATGGCAAGGCACAGAAAGCCAGCTATCGCATAAAAGCGGATGACGTAATCCGTTTCCAGATTCCTGACGCATCGGAACCTTCCATTCCGGCCGAAGAGATTCCCCTGTCCATCCTTTATGAAGACGAAGATATTCTCATTGTAGATAAACCAAAGAATATGGTCGTACATCCGGCGCCCGGACATTATAACGGCACGCTCGTTAATGCGGTCATGTTCCACTGTAAAGAGAATCTTTCCGGTATCAACGGCATTCTGCGGCCAGGCATTGTACACCGGATCGACAAGGATACGACTGGTTCCCTGATCATCTGTAAAAACGACACAGCACATCAATTTGTCGCTTCCCAGTTAAAAGAACATTCTATTACCCGGAAGTATAGAGCCATTGTACACGGTAAGCTGCTTGAACGCCAGCCGTGCAATATACTCAGCAAATCTTCGGCGGGAGAAGGGACTATCGACGCACCCATCGGCAGGGATGAAAAAGACCGCAAGAAGATGGCGGTCAACGAAAAAAACGGAAAGCCGGCGGTTACACACTATAAAGTCCTGAAAACGTTTCGGGAATACAGTTATATTGAATGCCGTCTGGAGACGGGACGCACCCATCAGATTCGCGTGCATATGGCCTCTATCGGCCATCCGCTTCTTGGTGATATGGTATATGGAAACCGGAAAACGAACTATCATTTGGAAGGACAGACGCTTCATGCGATGCCAATTGG
>CAMWXB010000082.1 GCA_947178125.1 uncultured Lachnospiraceae bacterium
TATCCTGGCTTGATGGAGAAAGGGTGAGATTGGACGATGTGAATTTTGATGGATACCGTGACCTCATTTTCGTAGGATATAATGATCTCATGGGGGGCTATAGGAGCTGTATCGGTTTTTTATGGAATGAGAAGGAGCAGAGGTATGAATGGAATGCCACTGTACCGAAATATTTAGGCAGGCCTGATATTGAGAGGAAAAGGATTACATACACATTCTCTTCTTCCGCATTTGATGACGATTATCGCATTTATGAATATAATGGCAGTATATTTACGGAAAAAAGACTGGTGGTCACATGGTCGAGGGAGGTTCGTTACCGGATAACATGGCAGTATTATGAAGAGGGAGAACTGCTGAAAAGCTTAGAGCAAAATTATGATGAGGATGCGAAGCTGTATTATATCACATATGAAGAAAATGGAATCGTTACAGAGGAAGCAATGGAAGAAGCTGATTATGATACGAAGTATGGTTCCGACAAAGAGTTAGGGCTGGAATATTTTCCGGAATTTGATTTTTATCGGGCCGGATAGGGGGCTGGTACATTATGTCCGTATACATGGAAAAAATATTTATTATCTTATTGTTAATACATATGTTATATAGCGTTGGTTGGTGTAGACAAAAATATGATAAGGATACAAATGTTTCAATAGATGCTATGGGAAAGCCGGAAGATGAAGGGCATGAGGCGATTGAGAATCCTTATTTTCCGGCGAAAGAGCATGTTTCTTTGAAAGTTCATGCAGAATATTATGATTGTGGTTTTGTTGATGAGACTGCGGATGCAGAGATAAACAGGATCAAAATATATGAAGAAGGAAGCGTATATAAACTGACAATATACATTAAGCCAAACATAAGCTCCTGGTATTTTGCAAATTGCGACGTTATGAGTATGTACTTTTATGTAACGACTGATAAAATTTACTGGATATTGCCCTATGCACAACTTGAACCAGGCGGTAAAACAATTAATTTCTATGATGACGATGAGCTGTTAATAAAAACGTTGGATACAGATGAGAAACTGAAAAACAAAGGTGTGCTCGAACTCATTTGTCAGGAAGAGGAGATGCAGGAAGAATGTTTTTCCATCATAAAGGAAGAAAATAAAATAACATATTCTTATTCCGAGATAAAAGTGAGCGGAGAGCCGGGCGGAGAAGAACTGTTTGTGTGGGAAAAGGGGAAAGGTCTGGTTGAGTTCGGGATAGGATTCGGCCCTGGACCGCTGGATGTGCATATAGATGAAATTTGTGAAGTTACAGAGGATGCCAGAGAGTTTTGGATTGAACAGTCAGATAGAAGGGTATTGCAATGACCGAAAAATTTATAACATTTGTATTTGTGCTATGTGCAGGAATGTTAATTAATATACAGAATCAAAATAATGGGGAATTACCGGAGATATATTACAGCATATTGAATAACGGTATGGCGATAGAAGGGGAAGGTCACGAATATACCAGGGATGAAATAATGGCAGATAGTGATATGCCGCTCATTTTCAGGACAATCCTCAGTGGAGATTTTGAGAATATACCGTGGGGAGATATGGCATTGGATGAAGAAAAAGATATCTATTATGAAGAATATCAGAATAAGAAAACATGGCAGTTTTTATTAAAAGATTTGGACGGGGATGACAGAGAAGAATTACTGATCAGAAATGAAGAAGGCAGACTGATGATTTTCTATGAGCAGTGGGATGATTTTGAAGGTACAGCAGGGCGCTTTTACTGGTGCACGATGGGTGAGGGTGATGAATGTTTCAGTATTCGGAAAATGCTGCAGGAGGAACACGCTGAAACAGACAACTCTTATCTGGGTGATATTTATTTGCAGAATGGGTTACATGTTGATTTATCAAAATACATTATGGATGGATATATAGATATAAAAATTGACTTGATAAAGGATACGGTATCCCGTTCAAGACAATATTTGGAAAGATGCAGGATAAGAATTATTAATGATTATGACGAATATCAGTCATATTTAAAAAAATATAAGATTTCTGCCTACGACGATGACAGAGATAAAATTACGCAAAATGGCATTTATTATTTCATAGATGAGGAAATGGTTTCCGAAGAAGATATGGAAGCATGGATGGAGGAAAAAATATGGCAGCAAATGATACCCACAGAAGAATGGGGAATTGTTCCATAAATTGATGAACGATATTTTTACGATGAGGGAGAGTCATGAATAGAGTTCTATTTGAAACAGATTATATGAGTTTATCGGGGGTTAAATTTATTATTTTTAGTATTTTCACGGTATTATTCTTTTATTTATGCTTTAAAGGACTGACTAAAATAGATAGAAGATTAAGGATAAAAGGGAAAAAGATAGGCGTGTTAAGAATCCTTGAGAAAGCTGTTCTGTTTTTTATCGTAATATATATAGCTGCTGTGATTGATGAGTATATCCATACGGTTGTGTATTATAAAGCCGGTTATTATTTTGAAATCGAAGGCGTTGTGGAGAATTACTCTTCTGTACCCGGCAGGAATGGAACAACATTTACAGTAGATGGAGTAGAATTTCATTGTCCGGATAATTCGTGGGGATATTATCCAACAAATGAAAATAGTAAAGTGATAAAAGAAAATGGGCAGTATTTAAAAATACGGTATATTCCTCATGACATACAGGGAAATGTTATTGTTTATATTGAGCAGATGATACCGGAAGATGAAGAATTGATTGCAGCAGGGGGAGGGTATATGTTGGCCATTGTATATCTGGTCATTCTTATTTTTCTGCTTTTATATGGTTATCTGATTCACAGGGTGAGTCCGACAAAAATAAAAATCACTGCCGTTGTTGTCTATGTGATTTCGATGATTTTTATTGGGATTGTATATGATATATTGAATATGTTTCTTTTGGCTACGATAGCCGTTATTTTTTATACAGGTGTTATGGCGGCAATCGGTTTTCGAAAAGAAAAAAAGATATATCATGGAATTGAGTCTAAACTTCGATACATGGATCGTGTGCGGCGCACAGAATATGAAGACATGGAAAATATTTTTTGCCGCTGTATTGTTACAGAACCGGTAAAAGAAGGCGGAAAGGGTAAACTGATATTTATTGTGCCGAATCTGCCGCCGTACATCGATTATAAATATCTATATTTCGTTGACTATAATGGGAATTGCTATGATCATTTTGGAAAATATTTAGAAGGGCCTTTGCTTTATAACTATGCACCTTATAACGAGATTGCGGAAGGACTTGCGCAAGAAGGGCATACGGTCATCAGAATGGATATGTTCTGGCCAAACACAAGGGAAGTAAAAACGAAAAATTACATAGAAAGTATTAATGGATGGATCGCGTATGTAAAGAAAATCAAAAATATAGTGGAGGATCCAATCGTAATCGGGCATAGAGAGAACGGTTTCCTTGCAATTGATCTGATGAAAAGTAAGCAGTGGAAGCAGGGGATTTTATTGTGTTGTGGTTTGAATTATAACTATTTTACGAATGGAAAAAGCTGTGGCGATTATTTGAATGAACTGACAGATGACTACTCTCTTATTCAAATTGATGCGGAAATGGATAGAAACAGGAAAAAGGCAGAAAAGGAAAAGATATCTGACCTGCGCTGTAGATATACGATATATAAAATAGAGCACATGGATTATACATTGAGAAGTTATGAGATGAAAAGAAAAAATAAAGTGAATTTGGATGAAAGAAGACTGGCAAAAGGATATAAAATTATGTGCGGAACAGGGGAATTTCCGCCGGTCAGTATAAAGATGATGGAGATTTTGAAAACGTGCATGTATTCATTACAGCGATGATATAAATCGAAGGGAACCATGAACAAGGTCTTATTTGAAGTAAGTTATCTGGGAAATTTATATGCTACTTTTCATGTAATATTAGCTTTTTGTGGGCTCTGCTTCCTTCTTTTTGGTGATAAAAGAATTATAAAGACCTCAAAAAAAGAAGGAGAGATACGGATTGGAAGCACCAGTATGAAGACGTCCGTAATTTTTCTGGCAGTATACATACTCGTTATGACCAAAGGATATATCAATACGGTAGTGCAATACAAAACGGGTAATTACATTGAGGTAGAAGGCGTTGTACAAAATTATCATTTTAATATTCGTAATGGAAATAAGAAAGTTATCGTTTATATTGAGCAAATGATACCGAAAACAGCAATTGCTGTAGAGAATCGGTATATTGGGAAAAGAAAAGAAAAAAGAAATCCGGATATGCGTCTGGAAATGAACAGAAATATTCCCTTGGAAGAAATCATATGAATGCAGTGTGCATTAAGAGGACAAAACAGCTGGAACGAAGAGAAAGTGTGTTAAGTATCAAGCTGTGACGGACAGGAAGGGGGCAAAATGAAAAGATGCGGGATGCAGAAAAATGGCGGAATAAAATCATATCCATTCTTCTATTGAGCGTTTTTACGATATCCATATATGCCTATGGGAAGAGTGAAGGCGAAAATAGGGTGCAGGCGGACCTGGTATATGTTCAAGCAGATGCAGGAGCGATAAATGATCCTGAAAAAAAATTCGGGACAAGAGATGTGAAAAAAACCCTTGACGAAACGGTAATAGGAGTATTAGGGGAGCGGGGTCCTGTCCCATATGATGTTCCGTTGGAAGAAATTGCAGAAAAGATTGAATATCAGTATGCGTATTCCTGTACATTCGATGATACGGCATTTCAAGATTACCTTAACCGTTTTGAGGAATTGGGTCTACTGTCGGAGGGAAAGCATCGGCTGACGATTTATATAGCGGAAGGAAATAAGATATTATTTTTGCCGGAAGGAGCAGGGAATAAAAGGGTTCTGGTAAACGGTGAACTCTGCGAACTGTATGCTTCAAAGGAAAGAGAGGGATATTTATTTTATTATATAGAAGATTTTAGTGCGGAGGAAGGCGGTGTTCCGGTTAATACCGCAGCATGTGACGGAGGAGGCCAATGGGCCGATATCTGTATTCTGGAAGGTGAGAGCCAGCCGCGCTCTGATGAACACTATTATGCTTATTATCCCAGATTTGATGCGGACAACCTCTATAAGCTTGGAGAAGTTGATGTGTTCCTTGATGCGCAAAGGAAAGTCGTATTGCCTGATTTTTCCGACCAGGGGAATGAGTACATAGAAGCCATGATACGCACCGCACAGGAAATACTTTCCGAAAAGGGCGTTTATGGGGAATTTGAAATGTTTCTGGGAAGATACGGCAGGACAAATGATATATATAATTATTATTATGATATCAATGCGACTGCATTTTGGAGCGATGGATATATTATGGGAAAGGAGCTGGAACAGTATTTCTTTTTTGACATAGAGGATAATGCCCGTCTGTATAGCATCATAGGTACTGCTTATCCGAGCAATCCGCCAAGCGGTGAAGAATGGGAAACGGATCAATATCTCTTTACAGACGGCTATTGGCTGAATGGCATGAATCAGGAAGACCGGATTCAGAAAATCAAGGAATTGAACGGTACGGGAATACCGTTTACAGTGATAGAAGGAGAGGAATACAGCGCTTATCCAGAAAAAGATACAGATGAAGCGGTATCTGTGGATATGCGAAACGAGATTGCGTTTCATGAAATCAGCGCCGGTACGGCAATCGATATGCTTTCGTATCTGTACAGTTACAGCGAGTGGTTCGGCATGAATGAACTGGGATATCAGGAGGGCGAAATAAGAAGTTTTGGAAATCAGGAGATTGTTATGTACCTGTGGAATGAAGGCATGAAGACGGATCAGCTGCTTTTTGTTCCGCTCGATAAAGTGAACAGGCTTTTTATCGGGGAAGACCTCAGGGCGTATCCTTTGTATATCAATGATGATGGAGAGGCGGAATTTTATAAAGTGATGGGAAACCCGGCGGCGGTAAAGGACGGACACTTAAAGACGACCTTATGTACGACAGTGACGATAGATAAAGACTGGGCATTGGCAGAATTGTTCCTGTATGGAAGGGGAACGTTGGAAATACAGGACTTATCGTTGTTGGAAGTACCGAAAGTGGAACAGGATGATTATGTAGAGGCGCTGGAAGCGCACATCAGGAGTATGCTGATGCAGGATGAAAAATACGGGGAATACAAAGTCTTTATCGGAGAATATGAGGCGATGGATGCAAGCCGTGTATGTCTTTCGGCGGCAGTCAGCGCAGACAGCGGCGAGGAATATTATTTCCGATATCTGATCATCAGGTCGGAGAAGGGGAAGTATTATTTTTGGCCGGCCGGTTTTGGGCTGGATGGCAGTCTGGAGGAATGCAGCGCCGAAAGACATCATATGAATGCGGTGTGCATTGAGAGGACAAAACAGCTGGAACGGAGAGAAAGTGTGTTAAATATCATGCCGTGACGGAAAAGGGGAGGCAAGCATTACTGGTCCGGCCAGTATTTCCCTTGCGACATACAGACTCATATCCGGCCTGGTTTCCAGAGCCCATTTTATCAGCCTGATGTGCATATGTTCTATTTCAAGACAGGTTATGCTGTAAGGATGTACGCAGCTCCCGCTGTTGTAATAATACGGATCGCTCTCAGAAAGGGTGGGACGGTGTGTATGCCCTGTGATCAGGATGTGGTGTTCCTGTTCTGCCCAGTGGTGCAGGTGCTGTTCCGCCTTATCCCTTCTTGTATAATTTTTGGCAGCGCTGGTAGGGTCCAAAACGCCGTAGCGTTCTAAAGGCTTCCACAGGTATCTGACCAGAAAACGGGAAACGCGCCAAAGCGTCGAATTGAATAAATCTGTCTGGTGGCCGTGGGTGAGGTAAACATCCATAGAGCCGGAAGAAGTTGTGTTTTGTAAAATGATTCCTTCGTAAAACTGGATATCGGGAAAAAGAGGTTGGTTGTCTAAACATGGATTGACATAGCAGTGGGGATAGGCGCTGCAGGTTTTTCCTATGTAGCGTTGGTTCTTTTTGACCATATCGTGATTGCCGTAGAGCATATAAAGCCGTCCCTGCACATAAAAGCGGGAAAGCAGAGAGAATACGTCACCGTGGGCTTCTATGATCTGTTTCATGCTGCGGTTTTCCCACAATTCATCGCCGTCACCCAGCTCAATATAGGTAAATCCCATTTTGTAATAATACTGAAGGGCTGCAAAATATAAATTCTGGTTTTTCAGGAAGTTATCGTTGGCGCTTCCGGTTCCTCTGTGACAATCACTGATCAGGACATATTTTGTGCAGTTATGGAGAGGGAGCTTTAAAGCTCCCTCAAAAGAGTGGTTCAGACGGGAATAATAACTCATGCGAATCCTCCATTCCTGTGTGGTTTTTTCTTTGTTTTATATTTCCTGATACGCAGCATTTTACGGAATGCAAAAGGAAGGTAATAGTATAAATATAAAATCCTGTCTATCGACAAGTGGAAAGGTCTGGTAACAAACAGAAAGGCCCTGCACCAGAAATGATTGCTCCACTGGGCAATGCGTATCCGCAGTCTTTTGAAAATACCATGGGATTGCACAGAGGCCGAAAAGATAAAGGATACTCTGTTACAGCAATGCTGGATTTCTTCCGGGCGGTATCCGGCACGCATCAGACCGTTTGTAAATGCAGCGGCCATTTCATTCGTTGGAAAAACGATACTGGCCTGCAGGGACAGTTCACGGGGATTAGAAAAATTCCCCATGCTGAAAGCTGTGAGCCACCAGTGTTTCTCACAGAGATCTGCAATGATTCCATCGTCTTTCAGAAGCGTTAAGGACATTTTCAGCATATCCCTGTCATCCGCACATTGGAAGAGTGTTTGTTCCAGTTCCGCTTCGGTCAGTATGCGGTCGGCATGGTAAACACCGATTTCACAGCCGGTATTAATGCCGTATTGTCCTTTCCAGAATTCGATCATCCACGTTCTGTTCCGATAGGGAAAGTAAACGGGCAGGCAGTCAAAGACCATATTGAAGTGGAGGGCCGCTTTATCAAAAAGGGCACAATATCCGAAGTCACGCTGCCAGGCGTCTATGCGCGAGGTAAAAATATCCTGTGAAAGAACATAGGAATAACCAAAGGGTTTGATCAGTTCATCCAGAAGATGGCATTTTTCCTTCATACACATCGAACAGATCTTTTTGATGATCTTTTTTCTGCGCCAGAAGTTAAAACATACAAAGAAAAGCAGAAACACAAAGAAAATTGTGAAAAAAAGATACATAGATATTTCCTTGAAAGTTATTTTAGTATATTTTATGAAATTTGTCGAAAAAGGGTGATTGATAGTGGAATAGTTAGGGAATTTAAGAAATAATTTATTGAAATGCAGAAAAACTTACAGTATGATAAAAAGAAAAAGAGAAAGGGAGGATTTGATGACACGGATCAAGGAGAAGGCAGTTGAAATGATTCAACGTATGCCGGATGACAATATGTTTTATGTAATCAATATTCTTCAGAATTTGGAGGAAATGACAGCGAATAAAGATACTGATAGGGAGCAGGCGATGAAGGCATTTCAAGACTTATTGAAATTCAGTGGAAGATTGCCTGAAGATTTCGATGCAGATAAAGAATTAGCAGCGGCAAGGGAGGAAAAGTATGGTAATATTGGTTGACACGAATATTCTCATGGATGTTATTGCCAATCGAGAACCTTATGCTGAATATGGAAAAAAATAATGGAAAAGTGTGCCAAAAGAGAAGTGGTAGGAATTATGGCAGTTCATAGTATTCCAAATTTGTTTTATATTCTTAGAAAGAATTTCAGCCAGAAAGAAAGGCGAGATTTATTAAAAGATTTATGCACTGTGTTCAGAATCTCAGAACTGAATGCAAAAAAGATATTAGCTGCATTAGACAATGATAAGTTTTTAGATTTTGAAGACTGCCTGCAAGAAGAATGTGCGGTAGAAGCAATGGCAGATTATATTGTTACAAGAAATCCGGGTGATTTTGCAAAATCAAGAGTAAAAGTAATTCAGCCAGAGGATTTTTTGAAACTTTCTTAAAATTAGTATATAGATATCCTAAGTAAGAAGCAGGCGCATAATGACCTGCTTTTTGTATGGAATATTATTATATAAATGATAATGTTCAATTATCATGATGCAAAAATGATGCAAAGAAGTTTTATAATATAAACAATGACCAAGGGGAAAATCATGAGGTACATATTATAAAAGAAAATTAAAATATGCAAACGAATAGGCGAACATAAATTACGCGGATGGTGGTAGAGATGAAATGTATCCGGTATTGTATCTGGAAGAGTGGAGAGAATCAGGCCAGTACCCTGAAGTGGATACAGACGGATAAGAAAGGAAAGAATTTTGCGAAATAAGATACACACCGGCATGGTGTTTATTGTACTGCTATGGTTATGCTTCAACCTTAAAGCAGGAGAAGGAACCGTGCCAAAAGAGGAAAATAGGGAACCGATTCTGATGGACGATAACGTAATTGATTTAGGAAATCATACCATAGCATACCGCACATCGTCTGCCAAAAGGATAAATAGTCTTGCCGATGAAAAGTGTGTTATCGTATATGCGTTGGATATGGACCACGATAATCTCATTTGCCTTCCGGATGTTTATGGAGAGATTTATGATATGTGGATGGAAGGGCCTGACTCCATCTATATCAGTTATGGAGATGCGGATAACGGAAGGATACATTCGGTATATATTCCGGTGTGCTTTCCCTCACAGGAAGATTATGTAATTGGCGAGTGTGATTGTGGGAAGTTCCTTATTGAAGCACAGAAGGATGTAGCGGAAAGAGTGGCAGAACTGCCGAAAACAGTATGGAAGGAAAACGTTGTCCGGGAAGGAAAAGCCTATACTGTGACCTTTGAACGGATAAGCCTTGTGGCCGATTTGGATTATCTGGCAGGTGGACGATATGCAGACTATCATCTTACGGTAAAGGATGAAGAGGAAAATATTATTTTTCAGCGGACAATGATAAATTATCCGGTCACATATGAAGAGGTATACTGGTTTACCGACCTTTCCGGAGACGGATTTCCGGATATTATTTTTTGCACAGACTATTATATTGGGCGGAATAGTTATATGACTCTGCACTTTATGATATGGGATACAGAATGCGGGGCGTATGAGCCGAAGCCGTTACCGGAGCCATTGTCAATACCGCTGTGGAATGATGAACATTCCTCTGTGATTGGTTTTAGCCAGACAGAAGAAGAGACGACATTGGAGATGTTTACCTGCCGAAACGGCGATTGGGAACTGACAGGGCAGCTGCTGCCTGTATATGAGGAAGATGAAGAAGGAAACCTCATATATCAATGCTATAAAGAAGTGTTTTATACTGACGGGGAAATCGCAGAAGAAAACGTCATCATGACAAAAACGGATGAGGGAGCCATATGGTTTGATGAAGAAAGCTTTTGGAGCAAATATAATGCAGAAAATGTGATTCTATATCCTGTTATGGACTGTTGGGAAAAGATAGAAATAACGATTGGGAAAGAAACTGTGTATAAATATCAAAAAAAGTGAGTCCTGCAGGTTTTGAGAAATAGAAGGAGTAAAATCATGACCAAAGCGTCAATTGTAAAAAAAAATTGGAGAACCATTAAAAAAGAAGGGTTTCTATATGCAGGTTATGTACGCCTGGCAGAGAAAGCGGAGGATATGACACATGGAAAGCATGAAAATTAAGATAACCAACAGACAGATATGCCTTACGGCAGTCACACTTCTGTGCTTTATCCTCTGGTATCTGGGGATTCCATCGCCGGCTGCGGCTGTTTCGCAGGATAAAATGAATTCCGGCATGAATAAGATGAATGAAAATCTGTGTATACAACTGAACGAAATGCAGAACAGAATTACGGAAACGGCAGAGAAAGAAACAGGGCTGATAAGCGATGGTGAATCTGCAGGCGGTTTATCGGATGGCTTGCAGGAACTGTGGCAGGATACGGCTCTTCCGATAAATGAAATACCTACTTATTGGTATTTTACAAATGCCGGACATGGACATTATCATCTTTACTATGAAAATGAGGCTGCCTGTGCCGTAAAAAAATATGCCGGCATGTCAGGGATGGAAAATGAAGCATGGGCATTAAAGCGGATTAGTTTTATCGATGGTATGTATCACGCCTATGTTGAATCGGAAACGGGAAATGAATTATATATCCTGCTATCGGAAATGGAATCGGAAATGTATTTCATCATTATGGCAGATATACGGAATAATGGAGAGGCTGAGATCCTTTTACAGGACGAGAGATTCTCTTATAACTCCATGTTGAAATGGTACTCCTTTGCGGATTGGTTTTATGGAGAAAAAGACGCAGCAGGTACGATATGTTTTGAACGTGAAGGAGAATTTTTTGACCATATGTATACGGATGGATGCCGTTATGCAATTCACGATTATCTGGAAAGAACAGGATACACCGGAAATTCCGAGTGGGTGGTAAAAGAGAATCTCCTGTATGTGGGCAGAAACGGTTATATCGCAGACATTTACTGCACGAACGGCGGAAAGGGATTTTCCTTTCTGATCGATGTCTGGAACCACAGTTATGCGGTGCTGGAGTGATTCCGCCGATATCGTGTCTGAAGAAGACGGGATACTTGCAAGGGAAGAAGCTTATCATAACGATAATCTTCAAAAACATCTGTAGTATCATCAATCGAATATGAAAGCATAGGAGCAATAACAATGCGTACAATCGTAAAAAGGGGCAGATAATAATGAAAAAGAGATTATTGGCTGTTTTGTTAATGGTAGTTGTTTTGATAATAGCAGGGTGTGGAAATTCAAACGGTGTAGAAAATCCCACTGGAGCTGATAGCCAAATAGCAGAAAGTGCCGAACAGACAGATACAGAGGAAAAAGCAGCATTCGAAAACAGTGATGAAGGAAAAGATTTAGAAAATGAATCTGTAAAAGAATTGACAATGGAGGCTCTTTTGGAATTATATGAAAACGATGGTTTGACATTGAAAGTAGAAGAAGAAGGTCTGGAAGGGTTTCTTGCATACGGGAATTTGAAACTGTTTTCCGAAATGGAAGATTCTTTGACAGGACTTTACATCTGCAATCTTGTTTATCCGCATACGTTTGAGAATGGGATAACCAGTGCCAGAGATTATGAATTGCAACTCTCTTACTGGCGCCCGGAGACGGCTGCGGAATATGGACATACCGAAAATGAGATTGACAATATCCGGCTGATGGAAAAAGAATCTCAGGATGCAGTGCTTCTATATGATGTGGATGAGCGGTTTACGCCCACAAAGGACTTGCAGGGATTTTTACAGCGGGATTATGGAATAGATCAATATCTAATCTGTGACCTGCCCAGCGATTTTACATTGGGAACGTTTCAGACGGATATCGCATTTTATGACGGTTGGCTGCTGGAAGGAGAAGCGGAAGAACCACCCCATGATGAAGGGATTTCAGAGGCATGGTATTGTCCCGGCGGTATCGGCAGAGGAGAGACTGCATCCCAGGTTTTGAAGTTTGAAAGTGGGACATTCACAGATGTCGCTTTGATGATGAACCACGCAGAACAACTCGGCGAAGCGGAAATACTGGAAGGCTGTGAAATTCAGGCGGTCTTGGTGGAGTATGCTTTTGATCTGTTCACTGCTGCTGGTTGGGAGGATTATCTGCTACAGCATCCGGGAGAGGAAGAGGTATTAAATTCTCATTATTGGTATGTTTTTATGGGAAAAGAAGATAGCGAGATTTTTTATGTCCTGTTTCTGAATCAAGAGCATTTTACCAAAGATGATGTCATTCGTATGGCGCAGTCAGTTCAGTTTACAGAGAAGGCATTTTGAAATTTTATATTGATGCAGTAAGCAGCACAGGAAGGACATTCAGAAATGGGCGTCCTTTTTCTGTTCCTCTTTACAGGGGGGAATACAGATTTATAGTATCGGGTCATTATCAGAGGGAATATATCGGACAAACGCTGGAAATTGGGAATACTCTAAAAAGTCTCCCCATCCGCCGGCAGCGTCAGATAATTGAGCGTTCCCTGCGGTACGCCCGTACCTTTTTCGAGCAATGCTACGAGTCCGCGGATTGTTTCTTCCGAGTCCTCGGCAGTAGCGGACAGGAATGTGTGATTCAGCTTGACGGCCAGTACGATGAGCACGATTTCGGCTAGCGCCGCCGGATACTCAAAATCGATATCCCCCAAAGCGATGCCCTGTTTAATGATTTCCGTCAGATTGGGTTTTAGTTCGGCAATCAGGTGATTCATATATTTCTGGTGCAGAAAAGCAATATCCTGAACGCTTGCGCCTGTGCTGTCCGCTTCTTTGTTCTGGTTTAAAAAAGCGTCCGACGAGTTGCGGCAGGCCTGAAAGATCATGGCCATGCGCATAAAAGGCGAGATGTCTGTCTGGGCAGCAAGATTTTTTGCTGTTTTCAATGGTTTTTCATAATTTCTTTTGATCAGAGCATCGAGAATCGCTTCCTTTGACGGAAAGTAATAATAGATGCTTCCTTTGCCGATTCCGGCCTCTTTCGCAATATCGCTTACAGAAATGTTCTGTAGTGTCTGGTTCTCCAGAAGCTGCTGGAGCGCATCCAAAATTTTGTCATATTTCTTTATGTCCGGCATAGTAGACCTCCACATCAAAGTAATCGTTCAAAAATTTCCTTTTATAAAAAATCATAACACAAACAGGTTTTGCAGACAATTATGAATAATGCCACAAAAACGGTGAAAATTTTCGGCCAAATTATGTGAAAAATGTAGTTGACCGGCGGTCGAAGAATATGTTACTGTCTATTTATAAAGATTAGACCGACGGTCGAAAAAGGAGGATAACCGTGAGTTACGCAGATTTATTTTATGAAATGAAGGGAAAATTTATGGGCGCCGATGTGAGTGATATCCATGAGCATCTGGCATTTCAGTTCAACATCGAGGATGAGGCAGCCGGCGGGATTTTTTATGTAGAGGTAAAGGACGGTGTGCTTTATGTAGAGCCGTATGAATATCATGACAGGGATGCGATGTTTACCTGCGCACCAGATGTACTTCTGAAAATTGCCGAAGGAGAGTTGGATCCTGTAGAGGCTTTTACGGAGCAGAAACTCAGGGTCGAAGGAAATATTGAGAAAGCGCTGCGGTTGAAAGAAATCATTGAGCTGAAACGAAACGCTTTGAAAAAGATATAGAAAGAAGATGATAACACAATGGGAGTATTAAAGAATATTGTCGCTGCGGCAGGGGTTCTTGCCGCGGCGGGCATAGGTGAAACGGTATATTTTTATAACAGGACGATGAAACGCGGGAATGCGAAAACAGACCGGACGATTAAGATGTCCGGGACGGACTGGGAGAAATATTTTCCGCTCATAGAGAAAAGAAAAGAATTTGTGATGGCGAAGGAGCACAGAGATGTTTATGTAACATCTTTTGACGGATTAAGACTTCACGCTACTTATTTTCCGGCGCTTGAGGAGTATCAGGATAAAAATAAAAGCAAAAAGGCAGTCATTTGTTTTCACGGTTATACGGGAGAAGGGCTCAGCAATTATGCGGCATTCGCTGATTACTTTCTGAAACACGGGTATGCCATGCTGATGCCGGATGCGCGGGCACATGGCGAGAGCGAGGGCGAATACGTTGGATTCGGCTGTCTGGACAGAAAGGACGCGCTCGTCTGGATTGACTGGATGATACAGGAGTGCGGAGAAGACATTCAGCTCATGCTTCACGGTACGTCCATGGGCGGCGCCACGGTATTGATGACAAGCGGCCTGAAACTGCCGTCAAATGTTAAGGGAATCGTATCCGACTGCGGATTTACGTCTCCCAAAGAGGTGTTCACGCATGTGTTGAACAGTATGTATCATCTGCCTGCTTTTCCGGCGATACAGGGCGCCGACCTGCTCAACAAAAAGTTTGCCGGCTATGGGATGGATGAATGTAATGCCAGGAATGAAGTACAGAAAGCGGAAGTGCCGATTCTTTTTATCCACGGTTCGGCGGATACTTTTGTACCATGCAGCATGTGTGACGAGATTTATGATAACTGTCGGTCTCCAAAGCGAAAGCTGATCGTGGAAGGCGCAGCCCACGCAGAGAGTTATTACAAGGAAACGGAGCGTTATGAAAAAGAACTGGATGCTTTTGCAGAACAGATTTTTTGCAATTAAAAAGCGCACTTGAGAGGTGGAGAACAGAATGAAAACAAGAAAAGGCTATAAAACATATCCGTTGACGGCAGCACAGAAATTTCATAATTTTTATGCACCGTATTCTCCGGGAAAAGAAATACTGAATGTCGGTACAAGTCTGACAATAGAGTTTGATCTGAATCTGGACGAGTTAAGAAAGGCCATCTACAAAGCATATGAGAGATGCGAATCCATGCGGGCGCGGCTGGCGTATGATGCAAAAGAGAAGCAATGGTATCAGTATATTGTCGAGAAAGAAGAGCGGGAAATAGAGTTTGTGGACTTCACGGGAAAGACCATGGAAGAGGCGGAAGCCGAGATGACTGCCTGGACGCGTGTCCCTTTTGATAAAGAAGACGCTCCGATGAATAAAATTGTCATCATCAAGACGCCGGATGGTTTTGAAGGCATGTTTATCGTAGGAGACCACAGATTTCTCGATGCGCAGTCTCTGATCGGATTTATGAAAGACGTCATTGAACTGTACTGTAATGCGAACTTTGAGAATGTTCCATATCCAGCGGAGATGCGTTCCTATGTCGAGCAGGTCGAGAAGGACCTGGCCTATGAGAACGGAAGTAAGGCACAGGCGCGGGACAGAGCCTGGTTTAGAAAACTCATAGAAGAATCCGAACCGATTTATAACGGTTTAGACGGAAGAAAGAAACTGGAAGAGGCAAGAGCGGCAACAGGGAATCCGAATCTCAGGGCAGCCCCTACCGTTTCGGACAGCATGGAAGCGGCAATCGATGTTTTCCATTTGGAGGAAGAACCGACGAAGAGACTCATGACATTCTGCGAACAGCAGCATATTTCGCTGCAATGCCTGCTCCTTATGGGAATACGCACTTATTTGCAGAAAGTCAATCAGTGCGACGATGTATCGATACAGGTCGCTTATGCGCGCCGGGCGACGCTTCAGGAGAAAAAATCAGGCGGTACTCGTATCCACAGTTTTCCGTTCCGGACTATCATTCCGGAGGAAAAGACCTTTTTAGAAGGAATCTGGGAGATCAGAGACAGGCAGAATGAGGTGTTCCGCTATGTGAATTTCGATCCGGTAGAATATATGTCTTATCGAAGACAATATTACAATCCGCCGCAGGGCATGAATTATGAGATCATGTCGCTCACTTACCAGCCGGCGACGCTGAAGGAAAAGGGACTGACGGATTTGGGTAATATCAGATATAAGACGAAAAGATACTGCAACGGCTATTATTCGGGCGGCCTGTACCTTACTGTCATGCACAGACCGGAAGACAACGGCCTCGATTTCAGTTTCGAGCACCAGATCAAGGCATACAGCAGGGAGCAGCTTGAGTATTTCTATTATTATATATGCAAGATCATGTTCAAGGGAACGGAAAGGCCGAATCTCAAGATTGGGGAGATTATTAAACTTGTTTAATAAAAGAATGGATAGAAGAGAGGGAAAAGACGATGTTTGATCAGTTGGCGGAGATTATTACGAACTATGTGGAAGTAAAAAAAGAGGATATCAAACCGGAGTCACGTTTTATCGAAGATCTGGGTTTTACTTCTTTTGATTTTATGAGTATGCTCGGAG
>CAMWXB010000083.1 GCA_947178125.1 uncultured Lachnospiraceae bacterium
GCCGCCAGAGAACTGTGTCCTGGCCAGCCGCTCCGCGAATGTGATTGTTGACTTTCCGCGTAACCCCTGTTAAAATGTGGGCATCGATTGTTTATGCGCCTGTGCGGCGGACTGGGAGGAAAGATCACAAGCGATGCCGATGGAGAAAAAGAGTATGCTTCCACAGCTCTTTACGGAGCGGATGGAGACGATGCTGCAGGACGAATATGGAGATTTTTCAGCGGCCTATGAGAGGGAACGATATTATGGGCTGCGTTTTAATGCGCTCAAAACGGACAGAGAGACTTTTTTAAAGCGGATGCCTTTTACATTAGAGCCCGTGAAATGGGCGGAGGAAGGTTTTTATTACAGACCGGAGCAGCAGCCTGGAAAGCATCTTTTCCATGAAATCGGAGCCTATTACATTCAGGAGCCGAGTGCGATGGCGGTAGCAGAAGTGCTTGCGCCAAAACCGGGAGAGCGGATACTGGATCTGTGTGCGGCGCCTGGCGGAAAAAGCACGCAGATAGCGGGAAAAATGATGGGAGAGGGGCTGCTCGTTTCCAATGAGATCATTCCGGGGCGGGCGAAAATCTTATCACAAAATATTGAGCGGATGGGAATCGGCAATGCCGTCGTATGCAATGAGACGCCGGAGCGGATGGCGGGGTTTTTTCCTTCTTTTTTTGATAAAATACTGGTGGATGCGCCCTGTTCCGGTGAAGGCATGTTCCGGAAAGATGAAACAGCCATAAACGAATGGTCGCCTGAACATGTGAGGATGTGCGCGGAAAGGCAGCGGTCAATCCTGGAGCAGGCTGTTCTCATGCTGAAGCCCGGCGGAACGCTTGTTTATTCTACCTGTACTTTTTCGGCGGAAGAAAATGAGGGCGTTATCGGCAGTTTTCTGAGAGCGCACCCGGAGTTTTTTGTCGAAGAAGCGGTGCAGGAGAAGTTTTTTGCGCCGGGAAGAGGGGACTGGATGACATGGCAGGTGGAGAAAGAGGCGTATTTTTCCGGAATGGATGTACGGGTGGATGGACTAGAGCATACCATGCGGCTCTGGCCGCATAAACTGGCGGGAGAGGGACATTTCATTGCAAAATTGAAAAGAGCCGGTACGCTTGAATTGAATGGGAATTATGTAAACCGAACTGCCGATAACCGCGGTCGTTCCACGGCGGAAGGAACCGGCCGGAAGAAAGCGAAAAAAATGATGGATGAAATCGAACCATGCCGCATTTTTTTGCGGGAAGAACTGGGACTGTCGGATGCGGTGTATGAGAAGTTTGAGCAGAAAGGTACATTTCTTCCGTTCGGTGAACAGATTTATCTTATGCCCCGGCAGATGATATCGTTAAAAGGGTTAAAGGTCATACGGCCGGGTCTGCATCTTGGGACGGATAAAAAGAACCGCTTTGAGCCTTCCCACGCGCTGGCGCTGTATCTTTCGCCGGATATGGTGAAAAGGCATTATGAGATGACGAAAGAACAGGCCGAACGTTATCTGCGGGGAGAAGCTTTTGCCTGTGAAGAACCGGCGGCGGGCAATGCGCCAAAAGGATGGACGCTTTTGACGGTAAACGGTTATTCGGCGGGCTTTGGAAAGGCCGGAAACGGCCAGATGAAAAATCATTACCCGAAAGGGTTAAGGAAAGAGAGGACAGCAGTATGCCGAAATGGTTAAAAGATGCGGTATTTTATGAAATTTATCCCCAGTCCTTTATGGACTCGAACGGGGACGGAATCGGTGATTTTCAGGGAATCATCGAGAAGCTTGATTATATCAGGGAACTGGGATGTAATGCTATCTGGATGAATCCCTGCTACGATTCTCCTTTTCAGGATGCGGGATATGATGTGCGGGATTATAAAAAGACGGCGGAGCGGTACGGAAGCAATGAAGATCTGGTACGGCTGTTTGAGGAGGTGCATCGAAGAGGAATGCACATCCTGTTAGACCTCGTACCCGGGCATACTTCCGAACAGCATGCGTGGTTTTTGGAGAGCAGCAGGGCAGAACATAATCAGTATTCCGACCGTTATATCTGGACCGATAACTGGTTCCACGCGCCGGAAGGATTAAAGCATGTGGCGGGAGAGAGCGAGCGGAACGGCGTCTATGTATTGAATTTCTTTAAATGTCAGCCGGCGCTCAATTATGGATTTTTGAACCCGGAGCAGTCATGGCAGAAAGGTATGGATGACCCGGCCTGTATCGCGACGCGGGAGGCTTTAAAAGATATCATGCGTTTCTGGCTGGATAAAGGATGCGATGGTTTCCGGGTGGATATGGCGGATTCTCTTGTGAAAAATGATGATGAAAAAAAGACGGGGACCTGTAGGATATGGCGGGAAATCAGGCAGATGCTGGATGACTGTTATCCGGAGGCCGCGCTCGTTTCGGAATGGAACAGACCGGAGCTGGCGATTCCTGCGGGCTTTCACATGGATTTCTGCCTGGACTGGGTCGGAAACGGCTACAATCTGCTGATGCGGGATATGAAAAACGGTGAGAATAACAGCTTTTTCCACAAAGACAGTACGAGGAGTATTCTGGATTTCTTTGACGACTATTTAAAAGGGTATGAACGGACAAAAGAACAGGGCCATTACTGCCTGATTACCGGAAATCACGATACGGTGCGCGCTTCCGCCTGCCTGGATGCGCAGGAATTGAAACTGGCTTATGCGTTTCTTTTTACCATGCCCGGTAATCCTTTCCTGTATTACGGAGATGAAATTGGCATGCGCTACCAGTCCGAACTGATCACAAAAGAAGGCGGTTACACGAGAACCGGCTCCCGCACGCCGATGCAGTGGGATGATACTAAGAACTGCGGTTTTTCCACGGCCGATTCTGAACAACTCTATCTTCCAGTTGACATAACACCAAATACCCCAACGGTCGCAGCACAGGAAAAGGACAAGGATTCTTTGCTGAATGTTGTAAAAGCTATCCTGAAAATCCGCAGGGAGAATGAGGCGTTTCACATCAACGAAAACCTGGAAACGCTCTATGCCAAAGAAAACGAACGCGCTTTTGCCTACCGCCGCGGAGACTTCCTGATGATGTGCAATCCTTCCGGAAAGGAAGCGGCTATCGAAATATCTCCGGAACTTTCTAAAGTACCGGAAAAAATCTATGAAATCGGCGCTGCAGCCTATACGGATGGCCGCTTCATATTAGGAGAACAATCATTTGCTGTTTGGCAGATTTAACCGTTTTACGGCTTTTGAACTTCGTACCGTTAACGTTTAACAGAAAATCTATTTCATAAATTATCTGTCGTGGAGCGTGAGCGTGCCGGCAAAGG
The DNA here is from genome assembly GCA_947178125.1 of uncultured Lachnospiraceae bacterium. Lineage (GTDB taxonomy): Bacteria > Bacillota > Clostridia > Lachnospirales > Lachnospiraceae > UBA3282. Next base: position 3,297 of record CAMWXB010000083.1, read on the forward strand.
AATATTCTATTCCCTGTCGGCGCCTCCTCTGTCCAAAATTTTTTTCGGATTTCCCCCACCCCGCCTCTTGTAAATTCCCCCCGCCTATCATATACTATTATTTGGAGTTATTTATTTGGGGAGTCAATGGGTATGCTATTTTCCAGTATAGAATTTTTGTTCCGGTTCCTGCCGGTTTTTATGTTGATATATCTGTTCATTCCCGGAAAATACCGTAATATTGTGTTACTTTCGGGAAGCTTGCTGTTTTATGGAGTGGGAGAACCTTACTATGTTCTGCTGCTTATTTTTTCTATTCTTGTCAATTACGGTGCAGGAAAACGGATTCTTGATAAAGATAAAAAGAATGCAAAAACCGTTCTTATTTTATCGTTGATTTATAACTTTGGAATGCTTTTCATCTTTAAGTACTGGGACTTTGCGGCAGGAATCTTCAATTCTCTGTTCGCGGGAGAGAAAATACCGGTCTTGTCTCTTACTTTACCGCTTGGCATCAGTTTTTATACTTTTCAGATTGTTTCCTATCTGCTGGACTGTTATCGCGGCAAGTTGAAGGAAAAGGCTGATTTTGTGTCCTTTGCAGCCTATGTGACGATGTTTCCGCAGCTGATCGCAGGGCCGATCGTCAAATATGAAGAAGTGGCAGAGCGGATGAAAGAACGGAAAATACGGGAAAAGTCGGTGGAAAACGGCCTGAAGCTTTTCAGCATCGGTCTCGGCCTAAAGGTATTGCTGGCGAATCAGATTGGAACGCTCTGGAATACCCTGATGTCAGCGGGCGCGGGGAATCTGTCGGCAGCCGCGGCATGGATGGGAGCGCTTGCCTATTCTTTTCAGATTTATTTTGATTTCTGGGGCTATTCTCTGATGGCAAAAGGTCTGGGAAAGATGCTTGGTTTTCGGATTCCGCGGAACTTCAATGACCCTTATATATCCAAATCTATTTCAGAATTTTGGAGAAGGTGGCATATTACCCTTGGACGATGGTTCAAAGAATATTTATATATTCCGCTCGGCGGCAACCGGAAGGGTTTTCTGAGAACGGCCTTTAATCTGTTCGTTGTATGGACTCTGACTGGATTATGGCATGGTGCGAGTTTTAATTTCGCATTGTGGGGAATGACCTTTTTTGTACTGTTAGCCATTGAAAAAAAAGGTTTCGGAAAGTGGTTGGAAAGTAAAAAAATCATAGGTCATCTATATGTTATCGTGCTGATACCCATGACATGGATGATCTTTGCAATTACCGATATGCGGCAGTTACTGAATTATTTACAGAATATGATAGGCATTCATTCGTCGGATGTAATCGTTGGCAGCGAGCAGGTGCTGCGATATCTGAAAGAATATGGGCTGTTATTTATTGTCTGTATCCTGTGTTCGACTTCCTGGCCGATGGAGCTTTACCGTAAGCATAAACAGAAGTGGTATGCCGTAGCGGCCGTTGTCGCAATATTCTGCTTTTCTGTCTATGAGATCATGGCAGGAAGCAACAATCCGTTCCTTTATTTCAGATTTTAGACTTTGGGAGTGAAAGTTCGCATGAAGCGTTTAAAAAAGATGATACATAACTGCCCATATCTGGCGGCATTGCTGGTGTTATGGCTGTTTATGACGATAGGAGGCATAGCGCTTGTTATATATCGCGATTACGGGAAAATAAAATGGGGGGATTTGATGTCAAACCCCCTTTTTGCCGTTGTATGGGAAGCGGAACGACAAAATAACATCAGTGATTTTACAGGGGCAGAATCTGTCATGGCGAGACTGCCGGAGCGGAATCATGCAATGACTGGGCGTGGAAATTCGGATGCACTGTTGCCGGGTATCGGAGCACAGATTGGCATACAGGCGCAGGAGGAGCTGGCTAAAGAGGCGGAGGCTCATGAGGCAGAAGAAGAAAAGGAGGCGGAAGAGGCGCTTGTAGGTAAGACAGTTTTTGTCGAATATCCGCCGGTAGAGACCAACTCCATCTATTATGAGGATGTGGGAAAAGTCGCTTTAACGACGGAGTATCCTTATACAACAGTGGGGGAAGATTATTTTAAGGATGCCGCGTTTCTGGGGGATTCCAGAACGATGGGAATTTCCGATTATGCCGGTCTGGAGGCGGATTTTTATTGTGAGAACGGCATGACCATTTATAAGCTGCTGGAAGAAAAGGGCGTTACCTGGCAGGAGACCGGAGAAAAGGTGGATTTGAGCCAGGTGCTCCAACAGAAGCAATATGGTAAAATTTACATTATGCTTGGCATGAATGAACTCGGATACGGCGATACCGAATTTTTCAGGGAACATTATCAGATTGTGCTCGAGCAGATTCGGGAGTGGCAGCCACAGGCGATCATTTTTCTGATGGCGAATCTCCATGTCAGCGAGGAAAAGAATAATCTGGAGACAGAATTTAATAATATCAATATCAATGCCAAGAATGCGGCGGCGGCGAGTCTGGCGGACGGAATTGACGTTTTCTATCTGGACAGCAATCCGTATTTTACGGATGAGAACGGTCTGCTCAAAAGCGAGTTGACGTTCGATGGCGTGCATTTGTATGCCAATAATTATGCGGATTGGAAAAACTTTCTGATGGAGCATGGTGTTGTCAGAGAAGCGGAAGCGAAAGGGCAGGATGAGAATGGAAACGAGGCTGAATAAATATCTTGCACAATGCGGTATCTGTTCCAGAAGGGATGCGGATAAGCTGATTGGACAGGGGGCCGTTACCGTCAATGGAAAAACGGCTCTGCCCGGCATGAAGGTGACGGAAGAAGATGATATCTGCGTTCGTGGAAAACGCATCGGGAGCCGTGATAAAAAGGTGATTCTGGCTTTTTATAAGCCGGCAGGAGTAATCTGCACGGAGAAAGACCGGCACGCGGATGTAAAAATTCAGGATGTCCTGCACTATCCGGTCAGACTTACTTATGCGGGCAGGCTGGATAAGGAGTCGGAAGGACTTCTTATCATGACAAATGATGGAGAACTGATCGATGCCATGATGCGGGGAGCCAACGGTCATGAGAAAGAGTATATCGTGAAAGTGAATAAAACGCTGACAGAAACGGCGCTCATGCGGATGCGGGAGGGCATTTACCTGAAAGAACTGGAACTGACGACAAGGCCCTGTGAAATTACGAAGCTTGGAAGCAATACGATGCGGATGATACTGACCCAGGGTATCAACCGGCAGATTCGCAGGATGTGCCGGGAGACAGGATATGAAGTCAGAAAATTAAAAAGAACGCGCGTTATGAATATAGAACTTGCCGATATGAAGCCGGGCGAATACCGGGAACTGACAGAAGCAGAGCAGAAGGGATTGTACGCCCGGTGTTTTCCGGAGAGGGCAGATGGTGAAAGCAGACTGTAGAAAGCCGGATGGAACCTGACAGAAACCAGGGATGTCAGACAGAGAGATCTGTCGGAGGAATGAGAAATGGAGGAAAGCAGTATCCATGCAGAATGAAAAGAGAAATCGAATGAAAGAGCTGACCGCGATCCTGAATGATGCTTCCAAGGCATATTATGCGCAGGATACGGAAATTATGAGCAATTATGAATATGACCGTCTCTATGACGAACTGGCGGCGTTGGAAGAAGAAACGGGTGTTACGTTATCGAACAGCCCGACGATACGGGTAGGGTATGAAGCGGTGGATGATCTGCCGAAAGAACGTCACGAGCGGCCGATGCTGTCGCTTGGAAAGACGAAGAGCAGGGAGGAACTGCGCGATTGGCTGAACGGAAATGATGCGCTTCTGTCATGGAAGCTGGATGGATTGACCATTGTATTGACCTTTTTTGCAGGAAAACTTGCAAAAGCGGTGACAAGAGGAAACGGGGAAGTCGGAGAAGTTATTACGAATAACGCAAGAGTTTTTAAAAATGTCCCGGTCTCGATACCTTTTCAGGGGGAACTGATTCTGCGGGGAGAAGCCGTTATCACCTATTCCGATTTCGAGAAGATCAACAGGCAGATTGAAGATGCGCAAAGCCGGTATAAGAATCCGAGAAACCTTTGCAGCGGTTCGGTCCGCCAGTTAAATAACAAGGTGACGGCAGAGCGGAATGTCATGTTCTACGCCTTTAGCCTGGTAAAAGCGGAGGGCGTGGATTTTGAGAACTCCAGGGAGAATCAGTTCCGTTTTCTGACAGAGCAGGGGTTCGATGTGGTAGAGTATCGAAAAGTAACACCTGATACGATTTTGCAGGAAATCGAGCATTTTGAGAAAAAAATCGAGCGTTATGATATCCCGTCCGACGGTCTGGTACTTGTTTATGAAGATATCGCCTATGGGCAGTCGCTCGGCGCAACAGCCAAGTTCCCGCGGGATTCCATCGCTTTCAAATGGGCGGATGAACTTCGGGAAACGGTGTTAAAGGAAATCGAGTGGAGTCCGAGCCGTACCGGACTTATTAATCCGATAGCCGTTTTTGAGCCGGTGGAGCTGGAAGGGACGACAGTTAGCCGGGCTTCCGTGCACAATATCAGCATCCTGCGCGGCCTGAAACTGGGGATTGGCGACCATATTACGGTCTATAAGGCCAACATGATCATTCCCCAGATTGCGGAAAATCTGACAGGGAGCGATTCCGTTCAGATTCCGGAGAGTTGTCCGGTGTGCGGGCAGGCGACGGAAATCCGTCAGGTCAATGAAGTGCAGTCGTTATACTGTACCAATCCGCTGTGCGAGGCCAAAAAACTCAAGTCCTTCACGCTTTTTGTCAGCAGGGATGCCATGAACATCGACGGATTATCGGAAGCGACATTGGAAAAGTTCATCGGAAAGGGATTTATTCATGAATATGCGGATATTTTCCGGTTGGAGCGTTTCGCAGAGGAAATCACGCAGATGGAGGGCTTTGGGGAAAAATCCTGTCAAAATCTGCTTGCAAGCATTGAGCATGCGCGTAAGACGATGCTGCCGCGGGTGATATACGGGCTCGGCATCACCGGCATCGGGCTTGCCAATGCGAAAATGATATGCCGGTATTACCGATACGATTTGGAAGCGATGAAAACGGCACAGGCCGAAGAACTGAGCGAAATCGACGGCGTCGGAGAAGTGCTGGCCGGAGCGTTCCACGAATATTTTGCGGATGAAAAGAATCTGGGGCAGCTCGACAATCTGTTAAAAGAAATTGAGATTGCCGCAGAGCAGATAGATGAGAGTGCACAGACGCTTACCGGACTCAGCTTCGTCATTACCGGAAGCCTGAATCATTACGGGAACCGGAACGAACTCAAGGAACTGATTGAAGAAAAGGGCGGAAAAGTGACCGGAAGCGTGAGCGCAAAGACCACCTGCCTGATCAATAATGATGTAAATTCAAATTCTTCCAAGAACAAGAAGGCAAAAGAGCTGGGTGTCAGGATTGTGTCAGAAGAGGAATTTATGGGTGAGTATTTATAGAACTTTTGTTTTCAGCAGGTTCTGGGAAGAAAAATTCTCATTCTCGGTAGTTGCCTGGTGGAATTGTCTGGTAGGATTTATTGAAAAAACTTGACAATTCCAATATGGTGTGATAAGTTGTTTGAAAATTCAAATTTTTCGAGTATGGATATGGAGCAGAAGATGTTTAAGAACAGTGTACTTTTTAACCTGATCATTATGTTACAGCAGATTTTTAATCATATGGCCAAAGCCTGAAACCGGTAAATGACCGGAAAGCGCATGGCCATAAGATGAAAAGTCTTATTTGGCTGTGCGGTGAACAGGAGGAAAGAAGAACCGCATGGTATATACACAGAAGTGTATATGACAATGCGGTTTTTTTGATATTAAAACTTTCATACATGGAGGAGGCAGTGAGATGAATGTGATCGAAGCGGAAAATTTATCAAAAACTTTTCGGGTGAAACAGAAGGAAAAGGGGATGAAGGGCAGCATCCGGGCAGTCTTTAAGCCAAAGACAGAGGAGATAAAGGCGGTAAACGGAGTCTCTTTTGCCGTGGAAGAGGGCGAAGCGCTTGCGTTTATCGGCCCGAACGGCGCGGGGAAGAGTACGACGATCAAGATGCTGACGGGGATCCTTTATCCGGACGGAGGCAGGGTGCAGGTTCTTGGCATCGACCCGACGAAAAAGAGAAAGCAGCTCGCCTATCAGATTGGAACCGTGTTCGGACAAAAGGAACAGCTCTGGACGCACCTGACGCCTTATGATAATTTTCAGTTCTTCGGCGCTATTTATGATATACCGGATAGAGAAACAGAAAAGCGTATCGGAGAACTTACGGAAATATTTGAACTCTCTGCATTCCTCAATACGCCGGTAAGGAATCTTTCGCTGGGACAGCGTATCCGCTGTGAGATTGCGGCGTCTCTGATTCACAGGCCAAAGGTGCTGTTTCTGGATGAACCCACTATAGGGTTAGACCCGGTGGTAAAGGAGAATATCCGCTTTCTGATCAGGCAGATGAACAGGGAATTTCATACCACGATTTTTCTGACAAGTCATGATATCGGGGATATTGAAAAACTCTGCAGGCGGGTCATCATCGTAAATTCCGGACAGATTGTATTGGATGATTCCATGGAGCATTTGAAATTTGCGGATGCTTCTCTGGAAGATATCATCATGAGGGTCTATCGGGAAAAAGGAAAGGAGGAGCCGGCTTTATGAGAAAATATGCGGTAATTTACCGGTCTGTATTTCTGGAAAATCTGCAGTATACGATGAATATCGCACTGGGACTCATCAGCTATTTTATCTTTATCTTTGTATTTATCAATCTCTGGGGATATCTGTATGCGGAACCCGGAACCAGAATCGCCGGATATACAAGGGAGCAGATGATCTGGTATGTCATGATCACGGAGATGCTCTGGTTCGGCGCCCGGTCGGGAGCGGTTGCCGGGCAGGTCTCGGCCGATATCCGGGGTGGGAATATTGCATATCTGATGAATAAGCCCTATCATTATACCCTCTATATCCTTGCCAGATATACCGGGGAATGGAGCATACGGCTTCCGATGTACATGGCGCTTGCAGTGGCCGCAGGCATCATGATGGTTGGAAAGCTGCCGGGATTTGGCCTGCCTGCTTTGCTTTCGTCGGCGGTAAGCATTCTTCTTGGCGTTACCATCAACGGGGTCTTTAAGATATGCATCAGCCTGCTGTCCTTTTGGATTGAGGATGCCAATCCTTTTCAATGGCTGTATGATAAGCTGATTCTGATCGTGGGAACCGTATTTCCGATAGAAATCTTTCCGGAGGCAATGCGGCCTTTCCTGAAAATGACGCCAATTTACACGGTGTGTTACGGGCCGGCAAAACTGGCGGTGGATTTCCGTATGGACCAGTATCTGGATATTCTTCTGGCACAGTTTTTATATCTGGCCGCAGGTTGTGGCCTGATGTTCTTTATCTATGAAAAGGGGGTCAAGAAGCTTTATGTTAACGGCGGTTAAAAATCAATTGCGGGTGTGCCTGCTCTCGATAAAATATAATATTATGAGAGAGATGCTCAATAAGGTCACGTTTCTTACCAATATCTGTTTTATGATGCTGAACAATGCGTCGTTCCTCGTTCAATGGGCTGTTTTATTCCGCCTGAAAGAGGATATTGGGGGATATAGTTTCCGGGAAGTCATGCTCTTGTGGGGGCTTTCCGCCAGCAGCTTTGGACTGTCTCATATCCTGTTTGCGCGGGTATTTTCCCTGCCGGAACTGATTATTAACGGAAAACTGGATGCCTGGCTGGTACTGCCTAAAAATGTGCTGCTCGGGGTAATGACTTCGGCTACCAGAACATCGGCGATTGGGGATCTGCTCTATGGAATACTCGTCGTTTGTCTGACCGGTTTTCAGATAAAAAGAATTCTTTTGTTTCTTTTGTTCACGGTGACCGGAGCGGTGATCATTACGGCTTTTGCTCTGCTGGTGGGAAGTCTGTCCTTCTGGTTTGTGAAAACGGAGATATTTGGAAATCAAATGCTGAATGTCGTTATCAGTTTTGCGACTTACCCGGATGGGATTTTTAAAGGGGCTGCTAAATTCCTGCTTTATTCTATCATACCGACCGGTATGATGGTCTATCAGCCGGTGCATATGATAACGGATATGGATTTGGGCGGGCTGCTCATGGTACTTGGCTATGCCGTGCTGCTTTCAGTCATCGCAGCAGCAGTATTTTACCGGGGATTGAGAAACTATTCTTCCGGGAATCTGATGGGCGCGAGGGTATAGGAACTGACAGGTAGAGTTGCTCATATAATGTTATTAGGATAATGTGAAGCAAGCATGGCCGGGCGAAACCGGATAAAGTAAAAATAAATTGCTATGAAGTTGCATTCGTTGTATAATAGAAAGAACTCCGAAAATCTGAGGCGAAGTCGGCAGTTTTGTAAATGGGAAAGAAGTCTGGTGAAAGTATATGAAAGAGAAAAGATATAAAAGCATATCGGACAAGGGATTTTCCTTACTGCTTTCGATTCTGCTTGTTTTTTGTATTTTTGGAGTTGTAGTATTCTCCATTTCGCGAAAAATATCGAAAGAAATGTCTGCTGCGGCAATCCAGAATCTGAATGAAAGTCTGGATCTGATCAAATGTACCATAGAATCAATTTTGAATAAAGAAGCTGAGTTCCAGAAACTGATGGCACAGGAAATTGCCTTGCAGGAGGAGCCGGAGGAGTATATTACTTCTTACCAGAAGAATCAGACGATGGTAAAAATCTCGTTCATTCGGGAAGGTGAAACGGAAGGAATCTCCAGTACAGGGGATGTTTTCACCGAAGAAGGACTGGATTTTTCAGGCGACACGATAGAGGAACTGGCAGTTTCCCATTCTTATATGAACTATATGGGAACGTGGGCGTATTCGATCAAATGCCCGGTGGTGAAGGACGGTCAGGAAATCGGAACGCTTTATGTGGAATATACCTATGATTCTCTGGATAAATCGCTTCCGGAGGGATTTTATGACAAGCAGGCTATGCTCTATATTATGGACGCAAAGACAGAAAGGTTCGTGCTGAAACCAAAGGGAATGGGTGAACGCAGTGCAGGACATCTGAATCTGAAGGATTTTTACAGGGCGAATGATATTCTGGAAGAAGAGCTTCGGGCGGAAGTGGAAAATTGTGTGCAAAATGGAAAGAATATCATGTTCTATCATGATATTCGGGGAAAAAACGCTCTGAACTATATGTGGACCGTGAATGATGGTACGATTTATCTGATCGGTTATGTGCCCGTCGAAGCCATTCAACAGGAAGGAAGGTCTGTAAATCAGAGTATTATTATTGTTGTAGTGGTTATGCTGGTCGCGTTCTTCCTGTGCTGTGTTCTGTATTATCTTAACCAGAGACAGCAGAGAAAGATTATGCGGGAACGGGAAGCGGAACGGGAACTGCATAACAAACAGCTGGCGGAAGCGCTGCATGCGGCGCAGTTGGCAAGCAATTCCAAAACAACTTTCCTGTCCAATATGTCTCATGATATTCGTACGCCGATGAATGCGGTTCTCGGATTTACAACGTTGCTTGCAAAAGATGCGGAAAATCCGGATAAGGTACGGGAATATACGAAGAAAATTATGGCATCCGGACAGCATTTGCTCAGCCTGATCAACGATATTCTGGATGTTTCCAAGATTGAAAGCGGGAAGGTCGTGCTGAACGTAGAAGAGTTTACACTGCATGATCTGGTATCTTCTATCGATGCAATCGTTCGTCCGATGGCGGGCGCAAGGGCACAGGAATTTCATGTGGAAGTAAAAGATATTAAGCATGAACGTCTGTTGGGCGATGAAACAAGAATCAATCAGATTCTGATAAACCTTCTTTCCAATGCCGTTAAATATACGCCGGAAGGAGGAAATATCTGGTTCCGGATTATCGGCCTGAAACAGCGTTCCAGTCAGTTTGAGCATATCCGGATTGAAGTGGAAGATGACGGATACGGGATGACACAGGAATATTTAAAAACAATTTTTGATGCGTTTACAAGAGCAGAGAACAGTACAACGAACAAGGTTCAGGGAACAGGGCTCGGTATGGCGATTACCAAAAATATCGTTGAACTTATGGGAGGAACCATCGAAGTTTCCAGCGAGGTCGATAAGGGAAGCTTATTCCGGGTAGAACTGGAATTTCGCATACCGGAAGGTCAGGCGGATAAGTTGTTTTGGAAGCAGACCGGCATATCCCGTATCCTTTTTGTGGGTGACGATCAACAGGAAGGCCAAAATGTGCAGATGCTCATGGACGATATGGGCATTGCGGTGGATATCATGCCTGATACGGAGAGCGCGTTGTCTCTGTTACAAGGGTCAGAAGCTGCCGGGGAAGCCTATCAGCTGGCATTATTGGATGTCGATGCATCTGTTACGGACAGCGTTCAGACTTTAGAACAAATCAGAAATCTTCTGCCATCGAATGCGCCTCTTCTTTTTATGACAGACCATGACGCGGCAAATATGGACCATAATACGAATCATACCATGATTCGTATGGAAGAAGTGCTTCGACTGGGATATACGGGAATGCTTGAAAAGCCATTTTTCGTGTCTGCCCTGAAAGAAAGTATCATGGAAATACAGGCAGAAGAATCCGGAGAGAGTAAGGCAGTGGAAACCGAAGAAGCCGGCAGTCTTCAGGGGCTGCATTTCCTTGCGGCGGAAGATAATGAAATCAATGCGGAAATATTGTCGGAAATTTTGTCAATAGAGGGCGCGAGCTGTGAAATTGCCGAAAACGGCAAACTGGCGGTAGAGTGCTTTGCAAATGCCGAAGAGGGTAGGTTCGACGCGATTCTCATGGATGTTCAGATGCCGGTAATGAACGGTTATGATGCGACAAGGGCAATCAGGGCGATGACGCGTAAAGATGCAGGAGAAATCCCGATTATCGCCATGACGGCAAATGCTTTCGCGGAAGATGAAAGAGAAGCTTTGAATGCCGGGATGAATGTCCATCTGGCAAAGCCGATTGACGTGGAATTGTTAAAACAGGTGATTAAACAGTGTGTACATGGAAAAGTAAAGAAAGAGGAATAGGTTGAAAAATCAAAGATTTTTCAACCGCAAGTTTGTGCTTGCGCCCAAACTCGCAGGTTGAGAGAAGGCATGGTTATTAGATTGTATTCAATAAGGAGTAATCAGAAAGAAATCATGAAAAAGGATAAAATGAATCATTTCAGGAAAGCGGCGGCGGTATTTCTGACAGGAGCGGCGGTTCTTACCGTAGCAGCCTGCGGGAGCAAAGAGAATTTCAATCTCGTGGAGTCGGAGGAGACTGAAAAGCGGGTCGTGAATCTGTACAGCCCGATGGAAAAAACGAATCCGGATGTGGAAAATGTGGCAAGGAGTGCCATAGATAAAACAATTATCATGGCGGAGGAGGAACTGGGCGTATCCGTTGGCTATATCACATATACGGCGGAAGATTATCAGGATAAGACTTATGATGATATAGCGCTTGACAGGGCACGGAACGATATGGATGATATTTATCTGTTGAATCCTGATGTGATCAAGACTTTGGGAGAAGAAGGAAAGCTCATGGACCTGTCTGGGCTTGCATGTACGGAAAATTTGCGGGATGTTGTTAAAACGGCGAATACGATCGATGGAAAACTAGTGGCCATTCCACAGGAGGTAGTGGCGTATGGTCTTTTTATCAACAAAGATATGTTTGACCAGTATCATCTGGAACTGCCGGAGACGCCGGAAGATTTTCTGGAATGCTGCAGAGTATTTAAGGAAAACGGAATCGAAACGCCGGTAGGGGCAAACCGCTGGTGGCTGGAAACTTTTGTTCTGGCCCAGGCCTATGCGGATTTGTATAACGGCGGGAATACGGAAGCGGAAATTGCGGCGTTAAACAGCGGAGAAAGCAAATACAGCGATTATATGCGTCCCGGATTTGAGTTTCTTCAGGAAATGATCGACTGTGGCTATATCGATGCCGAAAAGGCTTTGGTCAGCGAAGCAATTGAAGGGGAAGGGGCGGATTTTCTTGCAGGTAAAACGCCTATTGTCATGGCATATTGGGGAGCGGCCAATACGGATACCGCATACGGGGCTCCGGATTTTAATATGCTGGTAATCGGTTTCCCGAGTAGCCGCGGACAGATGCCCGTAATGCCGATGACGGGATTCGGTGTCGGCTCCAATGCGGAACATGCGGAAGATGCAATGCGCGTTCTGGATGTGATTCTTTCCGATGAAGCGCTCCAGGTATATACGGAAACGAATAAAGTAATTTCACCGTCTAAAAATGTGGAAGTGGAATGTATTCCCGCGTTAAAACCGCTGAACGACAGGATAGAGGAAAATGTCTATGTTCTCGGCGCCAATGCGAATATGCAGCTGGAGCAGTGGGGGAATACCTGTCTCATCGTACGGGACCTGCTGAACGGCGCTACGGTGGATGAGTGCATGGCGGAATTTGACAGACTTCAGGAAGAAACATTGGCGAATTAACGGATTGGATTCTATCGTGAAAGAAAAGATGTGCAGAAACTCAAAAAATGCCTCAGCTGAAAATATCAGTTTGAGGCACTTTTTTATGCAGCATAAAAACGCGTATATTGATAATTGAATAGGGTTTACACTCTTTGTACGATTTGATATAATTATATTGTAATAAGTGATTTATAGCTTTAAAGGGCGGTGATATATCATGACAGAAAAAGAAATGATACAAAGAAACATCGAAGAGTTTTCGAGGCTTCAAAAGTATATGATTTTAACACAAGATAAAGAATCAGCGGCTTATAAAGAAATGTATGAAAGATATGTTGATTTAAAGGCAATACTTACTGCATCCGGTGTTAATGTAACAGAACTTGACAGAGTAAAAGCATAAAATGGATATTATAATATAATTAAAAAAGAGTGTGAATCCTATTGAATTTTCAAAAAGTTTTACACTCTTTTTTATTTGCTCTAAGTAACATCGCATGCACTGTGCGGGCGTACGCTTGCCAATCCGGCTTTCTTTTTATAGTGGGTTGTACCCCACAAGCATAAGGCTCTGTACCCCATTTTTACCCCATTTTTCTATTCCATATTATCAAAAAATAAAGAATCATATAAGGATAACATATGTTCTACAAAACGTAAAATGTCGATAATTCCTATAAATAAAGGAATAAAACATCCGTTATTCAATCTCCTTCACATCATACGGCGTCGTCTGATACACATAATAATTCAACCAGTTTGAATACAA
>CAMWXB010000084.1 GCA_947178125.1 uncultured Lachnospiraceae bacterium
GTTGTATCTTCGTTGGTTTCCAAACAGTTATTTCAGGCAAAACAGAGTGAGGAGTTTGTAGAAGGGGCTTTTGGAGGGTCTCTCCCTGATTTTGTTGCGGCTTTTGTCTCGCAAAAAAAACTTTCCGGAGAAGAAATAGAAGAACTGAAACGAATTATCGAGGGAACCTGAAAAAGGATGGAGAAAAATCATGGATGCTTTTATGAATGTGCTTATTAAAATGAGCCTGCGCGGAGCGGTGATTATTTCTATTGTCCTGCTGGTTCGGTTATTGCTGAAGAAATTACAAATTGGTCATAAATATATTCTGGGCCTTTGGGCAATGGCTTTCCTGTATTTCATTTTTCCGTGGAAACTGAGCCTGTCAGTCGGATTTTGGAACAATGCATGCATTACGGAAGAATTGAGGGTGATTTCAGAACTCAGGCTGGCGGAAAACGAAAGCGATGGAGAAATTGGCGGTACAGGAAATACTGTTAATCCGGTCGGCGCCGCTGGCAGTACGATGACGGCTGTGCCTGACGCTTTCACAAAAGATACGGCAGGAACTGTTACCGCAATTCCTGTGGAAGCGGTGGGACAAAATAATCCTGGAGTGGACGGGAACAAAGAGAATGGTCCGGCCCAATTTGAGGTTGGGCATGTGATAGAATTTATATGGCTGGCGGGATTAAGCGGCTTTGGTGGGCATATGCTATATTCCTATTTTGCGCTGAAAAGAAAACTGCGGTTAAGCGTTTTATTTGAAGATAATATCTGGTGGGCAGAAAAAATTGATATGCCTATGGTTTTTGGTTTGATTCATCCCCAGATTTATCTGCCGGTGTCTATGGAATCCGAGGATCTTTCATATGTCATTGCCCACGAAAAGATGCACGTCAAAAGAAAAGACGGCCTGTTTAAAATGTTTGCCTATGTGGTATGTCTGATTCACTGGTTCAATCCTTTTATATGGATTGCTTATTTCCTGTTTGGAAGTGATATGGAAAAGGCATGTGATGAAGAAGTCATCCGGACTATGAGCAGGGAGAAAAGGAAGGAGTATGCTTATGCACTGCTTCATATTGCCGTTTGGAACGGGTCAGGAAAGAAAAGAATATTTGTTGCACCGATTTGTTTTGATGAGGGAAATGTAAAGTCAAGAATCAAGAATATCATGAAATATAAATATACGCTTCCGGGTATCGGAATCGCAGTAGTGATTATGATCGTGGCGCTGTCTGTGATGTTTCTGACAGAAGAAAAGGACGGCAATGTGGAAAAAGATGTGAAAACGGAAGAAGCGGAGGAACTGACAGAAAAACCGGCAGAAGAATCAATTGATAAAATCAATGAAGAAAATGCAGGCGCCAATGTGAGTACTGGTGAGGGAACGGAGATACTTCCGGTTTTTTATGTGGAAGATTTGAATGCGCTTCAAATGGGGGAAAGTTTTTCGCTGGAAGATTACTATATTACCAGCCGCTATACTGCGTCAAATCATTATTATATAGATGAAGACAAAGTGCTCTGGGGGACCGGAAAGAATGAATTCGGGCAGCTCGGTACAGGTACTTATGATATGGAGGAATACTATGAAGAGCCGGTTAAGATTGCAGAGAATGTCATTTCTGTGGATGCCTCCTGGAACGATTATTTTTGCATTTATCTGACAGAAGGCGGAGAACTCTATGGTATAGGTTCGAATTATTCGGAAGTGCTTTTGGGAGAAGGAAGTGAATCTCAGGTTTATTCACATTATGATTTCCAAAAGGTTACGGAACCGGTTCTATTAATGGCAGATGTAGCTTATGCAAGAGCGGGAAGGGAATGCATCGTCGCCCTTCAAAATAATAAGACTGCCTACTGGTGGGGGCAGTATGCTCCTTTAACACATACTTATGCAGGCGGCAGCTATGAAGAATATTGGAAATTAGAAGAGGATGAATCTAATCCGCTGAAAATGTTTGCTGCCAGGCCCAGGAAGATCATGGAACAATGTAAATATGTTACTACAGGAACATTTACCGGCGCTGCCATCAGTGAGTCGGGAGAGTTGTATACATGGGGATTTAATGTCTTTGGGCAATGCGGGACACCTGTTACAGGGGATGATTTTGTCCGCACTCCAATAAAGGTCATGGATCATGTGAAAATGGTTTGGCCGGACAGAATCGTCTTTAGTGATTCCATAAGCCGGTTTTCGGAGTTTGGAAGATGGGAAACGGATTATATATACAACACTTTTGTTTTAACAGAGGATAACAGTTTGCTGGCTGTCGGACTGGACATGGGCGATAAGGAGAAGGTGACCCAGGTGAACGGAGATCTTGAGGAAACCGAGACCAATCGGTACAGTGATGAGTTTGTTCCTGTTCAGGCAGTAGAATACTCTGTAGACAACAATATGGCAATCTTGCGCAGGTTAGAGTTCGGCATGTCCATAGAGAAGGCTGAGGAGATTATAAACAGTGCTGGTATGCATACCTTCCGCATTGATGGGAATGCAGGTCTTTCGGCGCAGAATAACCAGTATTATTGCTATTTTGACAGCCAGAATAAGCTGGTCAGGGTCATGATTCAGGAGGGCGGGAGCCGGGACGGACGGTTTATGCTGGGAATGTCTTTTTCGGATTTAGAGAAAGTAGTTGAGGAGGCAGGAGGCTCTCTTACGAAAGTGGAGAGTGACATTCCATATGATGGCTGGATTTATCAGGATCAGGAACAGCAGATACAGTACGAGTTTGCCTTTAATGAGGGAAGCATGTCTTCTGTGGATGAGATGGTGATGAGCGAAAATATGGCAAAGTAGCTGCATGGAAAATTTTATTGACTTTTCATCCCATATCACCTATACTATTCTTCAAGCAGGGGGACTACAGTGTAGTTGAGAAGGCAGAACCTGACCCTTTGAACCTGTTGGCTAATACCAACGCAGGGAGCTGAATGATACGATACCGTATTTTTAGGACATTCCCTGTACATGGAATGTCCTTTTTGTTTTTAACTGAATAAGATCGATATGTGTTTGCGAGGGAACTGAACAAGTTGAAAAAGGTAAGACCTGACCTCTTGACCTGTCGGCTAATACCGGCGTAGGGAAGCAATTTCTTACGCCGTACTGCGTCTGAAAGAGCTTCTGATGAATTGGAGGCTCTATTTTTGTTACAAGGAGGAAAAAGCATGAAGGATAAAATTTGCTATGTAGTAGGTGCGGGTGAAAATTATGGACTTGATTTCCAGCCAGTCACAGGGGATTTGGTGATAGCTGTCGATGCCGGGCTGCGTTATCTGGAGGAGCAGGGTATCAGGGCTGATCTTGTGATTGGGGATTTTGATACCCTCAAATGTGTTCCCGAACATCCCAATACCATAGTCCTAAGTGCAGAAAAGGACGATACCGATACACTGGCGGCTGTCCGCGAGGGAATCAAGGCAGGATATAGCAGTTTCCACATTTATTGCGGGACAGGCGGGCGCATAGACCACACAATGGCTAATTTGCAAGTGCTTGCTTATTTATCCGTCAACAATATGCGTGGTCTCTTATTCGATAACGGCACCGTTATTACGGCGATCACCAATGACAGGCTCTGTTTTAAAAAAATCCCATGCGGATATGTATCCGTATTTTCCTGTTCTGCAAAAGCGGAGGGGGTAAATCTGTGCGGTTTGAAATATGAACTGAATGAAGCAGTATTGACAAATACATTTCCTGTCGGGGTGAGTAACGAATTTATTGGAAAGGAAAGCAGCATATCGGTGCGTGACGGGACTTTGTTTATTGTTTTCCCGAAAGAGGCGGCATGGAGGTTAGGTTGAAAATCAGAGATTTTTCATAGACGAATTTATTCATCTTGCGAATATTGGTGCCAAGACGCTTTCAGCGTCGGCGCAAATATCGCAGGTTGAGAGAAAGGCATGGTTATTATCATGAAAAAAGTATTGAGTATTGCAGGTTCTGATTGCAGCGGCGGTGCGGGCATACAGGCAGATTTAAAGACATTTTCCGCACATGGTGTATATGGCATGAGCGTCATCGTGTCAGTTGTGGCAGAAAACACAGGAAGGGTGATCGGCATTCAGGATGTCAGCCCGGATATGATTGGCAGGCAGATGGATGCCGTTTTCGAGGATATAGAGGTTGATGCAGTAAAAGTCGGTATGCTTTCGACACCGGACTGTATGAATGAAGTCGCTGCAAAACTGAAATATTACCATCCGGCCAATATTGTGATCGACCCTGTGATGTATGCAAAGAATGGCTGTCCGCTCATGGAACCTGCGGCAGTCAAAACGCTGATCACAACGGTCATTCCCCTTGCTGACGTATTGACACCGAATATTCCGGAAGCGGAAAAAATAACGGGAGGCAGAATCAGCACGGTTGCGGATATGGAAGAAGCTGCAAAAGAAATCCATACAATGGGATGTAGAGCGGTCATTGTCAAAGGCGGTCATGCGGCAGGGAATGCGGTGGATGTCCTGTTTGATGGGAAAGCGGTCTGTCATTTTGAAGCGGCCCGGATCGATACGAAAAATACGCATGGGACAGGCTGCACATTTTCCTCTGCCGTTGCTTCACAGCTTGCAAGGGGCATGAACTTACGGGAAGCAGTCCAAAACGCAAAGGATTATGTGACGATGGCGATCGGTCATTCCCTTGACATCGGGAAAGGATGCGGTCCGACGCATCATTTCTGGCACCTCTATCAATATGGGCTGATGGAAACGCCGCATTTCAGGGAAGAAAGGGATGGCGGAAAATGAAACCTGATTATTCTTTATACCTTGTAACAGACCGTATGCGCATGAGTACCAGGACTTTGGGGGAAGCAGTGGAGCAGGCGGCTGCCGGCGGATGCACGGTGGTACAACTTCGGGAAAAAGAGATTCCGTCATTAGATTTTTATGTACTGGCATCGGAAATGAAAAAGATCACTGACAGATATGGTATACCGCTGATCATAAATGACCGTATCGACATTGCTATGGCAGTGGGCGCAGCCGGGGTACATATCGGGCAGAAAGATATTCCTGCGGATATTGCCAGAAAGGTTATTGGTAAGGAAATGCTGCTTGGTGTTTCTGTCGCTTCCGCAGCGGAAGCCGTCAATGCGGTGAAAGCCGGAGCTGATTATCTGGGCGTAGGCGCCATGTTTCCAACGGAAACAAAGCCGGATGCCGGATTTGTGTCTATGGAGGAACTTGGAAGGATCCGCAGGGAAGTTGCTATACCGATTGTTGTGATCGGGGGCATCAGCAGGGAAAATGCAATGCTTTTTAAGCCTATGGGAATTGACGGGCTGGCTGTTGTTTCCGCAGTGATTGCCGAATCGGATATAAAAAAATCGGCATCCACATTAAGGTCACTGTTTTGGGGAAAGGAAGATTTGATTTGAAAGTAGTTGTAGTTTACACAGGAGTGTATTAAAATATGTGAAAATGAAGATATGGTACAGGAATATCTGGTGAAAAGAGAGAAGATGAGAATATGAAGCATATTTTAGAAATGAAATACCCTGCTTCCTGGTGGCATGATCTGTGGCGGGAAGGGCTGGCAACGGGCAACGGTATCATCGGAGCAAATCTGTATGGCGGTGCCAAAAAGGAAATTTTGCAGCTTGTGCATCATGACCTGTGGTATGACGGTCTGGAAAGCGAGGTCCCGGACGTACACGAGGCTTTCCGGAAGCAGCGCAAAATGATGGATGAAGGAAAATTCCGTGAAGCCAGTTGGGAAATTGTAAACGCACTGAAGGCGAAAGGATACGATTCCCGATTGGAATCGCAGTTTCCGGCGGCCTGCCTGACGGTTGAACAGACTCCTGTCGGGGGATTTCGCGCTTTTAAACGGCGGCTGGATCTGGAGCAGGCTCTTGCGAGCCAGCAATGGGTGGACGGCGGCATCGAGATGCGCCGGGAAGTGTTCGTATCCAGAGCGGCTGATATGGCAGTTTATCGAATCAGTGCGGAAAACATCGGGACATTGGCAGACGCGCTGCAATATCAGGTGGCACTGGACGCTTATTGCAATGAAGGCGAAGAACCAACTGCCGCGATACAGGCCGTGTGGGAAACTGCGCGGACGGAGGCCGTTTGTGAGAGCGGACAGACGGCGTATTTGTATTTTAATGCAAAGAGGGAAAAGAGCAATGGAAGCAGTACAGACTTTGGTGCGGTGGCGCGAATCGCAATCACAGAAGGCAGGCTGGAGCAATTTGAAAACAAAATAAAGATAAGAGCCGCAGGTCAGATTTTAGTCACCGTAGGTCTGTATGTGGATGAGAAAAAAGAAGCGGCATGGAAGAGACAGCATGACAGACTGGAACTGGAAGCCGGGCATAAAACTTTTGATGAACTGCTTGCAGAAAGCGCCGCATTACATAAAAAGCTGTACCATAGTGCAGAACTGCATTTGGGAGAGTTCGGAAAGGCAGATGGCGGGAAAAAGGACAGTGAAGAACGGGATGACGATCAGACAGATGGCGATACGACAGGCGGCTGGAGCAGGAGCAATGAAGAACTGGTCATGGAGGCTTTTTCCGACAGACAGTCCACGGAGCTGATCGAGAAGCTATGGCATTACGGGAGGTATCTGTTTATCTGCGGCAGCAGACCGGATTCGAATCCTTTTCCACTATACGGCCTGTGGGGAGGCGGCTATCAGCTTTTGTGGTGTCATAATATGGCAAATGAAAATATTCAGATGATTTACTGGCACAGCCTGACTGGAAATTTATTGTCATATAACCGGGCGGTCTTTCAATATATGAACGAGCGGATTCCGGCTTTTCGGGAAAACGCAGGGAAACTGTTCGGAATTGACGGCATTTATATGACGGCGGGAACAACGCCCGGTGTATCCGCCCCTACGCAGGTCGTACCCGTGATCATCAACTGGGTCGGAGCAGCCGGATGGCTTGCGCAGCATTATTATCAATATTTTCTATATACAAGGGATATGGAATATGCGAAGGAGATCATGCTTCCTTATATGGATGCGGTGGCTTCTTTTTATGAAGAATTTGTGCAGTTTTCATCGGATGGGAGCGGTAATGAGCGGATAAAGTTCTATCCCAGCGTTTCGCCGGAAAATACACCCGGGAATTTCATGCCGCCGGAAGGAAAGCAGATGGCGCATCCCATGCCTACGACGATCAATTCTACCATGGACTTATCCATTTTGAAGGAATTTTTTACGAATATGCTCGCGGTCAGCGGGTTATGGGAGGAAGTCCCTTTCGAACAGGAGCGCATGGAGAAATGGAAGCGGATTTTGAAATCAATACCGGAGTTCAAGTGTAACGAAGAAGGCGCTGTCCGGGAATGGCAGGAAGACATTTTTGAGGACAGATACGAGCACAGGCATTTATCGCATATATATCCGGTGTTTCCGGGATACGAGCTGTATCCGGAAAAGAATGCGGAATCGGTCAGGGCTTATGAAAAGGCTGTCAGCCTGCGTAAGATCGATGCCCAGACCGGCTGGTCGCTGACGCATATGGCGGCAGTCTATGCCCGGTTCCGCAATGGGGATGCGGCGATGGAGTGTCTTGATAATATGGCGAGGAGCTCTTTGCTGAACAATTTCTTTACACTGCATAACGACTGGCGGGGGATGAATATTTCCCTGAATATGGACCCGGCACCCGTACAACTGGATGCTGTCATGGGATATGTGAATGCGGTACAGGAAATGCTCCTGTATGCGTCGCCGGGATATATCGCATTGCTTCCGGCGTTGGAAGAACGGCTGTTCATCGGAGAAATCAGGAATTTCCGGTACAGCGACGGGCTTGTGGATATGAAGTGGAATCGGTGGGAGCATTCTTTTGAATGCCGTATCACACCGCTGCGGCCCCATAAAGTACAGATCGTGCTGCCTGATTTTGTGGAACGTATCATATGGAAACAGGCGGATACAGTGCGGACAGTTGAACTTCGGGAGAAGGTGTGGGAAGTGGAATTTGTGGCGGAGGCCGCAGCGTTCGGGACATTTTTCCATTAACCGATCTGGATGAAAGACAGCAGTTTCGTATTCCCAACAAAAACTTGAAAAACAGTGGAAAAGTATGTAAAATAGGGTGAAAACAAAGCACTGGATTGAAAAATCCTCTTGAAAAGAGATAAAACTGGCAGACTGAGAAAGGAGTATGGTAATAAAAATGGCATTGAGTAAAAAACCGGTCACGGGTATGAAGGACATTTTACCGGAGGAAATGGAAATCCGCGATTATGTGATAAGCGTTATCAAAGAAACTTATGGCAAATTCGGATTCACTTCAATAGAGACGCCCTGCGTGGAGAATATCGCAAATCTGAACTGCAAGGCCGGCGGTGAGAATGAGAAACTGATTTTTAAGATACTAAAAAGAGGAGAAAAACTGCGGCTGGAAGACGCAAAGAACGCTGACGAACTGGTGGACGGCGGGCTGCGCTATGATCTGACGGTGCCGCTCGTGCGCTATTATTCCAATCACGCGAACGAACTGCCTTCTCCTTTTAAAGCGTTGCAGATGGGCAATGTATGGCGGGCGGACAGGCCGCAGCGGGGGCGCTATCGACAGTTCATGCAGTGCGATATCGATATTTTGGGAGAACCTTCCAATCTGGCGGAAATAGAGCTGATACTCGCAACGACGACGACGCTTGGGAAACTGGGATTCCGTAATTTCCAGATTCGCATTAACGACAGACAGATTCTGAAAGCGATGGCGGCATACAGCGGCTTCTCCGAGGAAGATTATGACCAGGTGTTCATCATTCTGGACAAGATGGATAAAATCGGCTTGGACGGTGTAAAGGCGGAACTGCTGGAAGCGGGCTATACGGAAGCGCAGACAGAAAAATATCTCGGCCTTTTTCAAGGCATGGAAAAAGCGGAGGAGCCAATCGATTATATCACAGGGATTCTTGCGGATTATCTGCCGGATGGGCTCAAAGAGAGTTTTCAGGAGATCATCGACAGCGTGGAGGCGACGAAGGGTGATTTCTTTGAACTGAAATTCGACCCGACATTAGTCCGGGGAATGTCCTATTATACTGGCACGATTTTTGAGATCGCCATGCCGGAATTTGGCGGAAGCTGCGGCGGTGGCGGACGATACGATAAGATGGTCGGCAGGTTCACCGGAAACGATGTGCCGGCATGCGGCTTTTCCATCGGTTTTGAACGGATCATCCTGTTGCTTTTGGAAAGCGGTTTTCAGATTCCGGGCAAGGGAAAGAAGGTCGCTTATCTGATGGAAAAAGGTCTTTCGGCCGACAGATTATGTCAGGTCATCGCACAGGCGCAGGAAGAGCGGACGGACGGCAATCAGGTACTGGTCGTTCGGATGAACAAGAACAAAAAATTCCAGAAAGAGCAGCTGACTGCACAGGGTTATGAGGAATTCCGGGAATTTTACAGAGAAGGATTGAAAAATTAGTATTTTTTTCATGAAGTTAGTTGTATAGAAAGGAAGATAATTGTATAGAAAGGAATGGTGATCAGTATGGGATTTCAGAATCCGGCATCCATTTTTCAAATGATGAATTTGTGGAATAAATTTAAACAGAACCACCCGAAATTTCCGAAATTTATGACGGCGGTCTATCAGAACGGTGTCAAAGAGGGCAGCATTATCGAGATTAATGTCACGACCCCGGACGGGCAGAGCCTGAATTCCAATCTGAAGATCAGTGCGGAGGATATGAAGCTGATTGAAGAGTTGAAGAATCTGGCGATGAATCCGTGAGATACGGGAGAGGATAAGACAGTGATTCCGGATGCCTCGATAAACTGTCAGACCAAAAAGAAAAGAGGAAGTAATTTTGTCGGAATACCCAGGTTTGTTATGGAGGTCATAAGTCCATCGACAGAGAAGTTCGACCGCGGCGAGAAAATGGAGTTATACAGGCAGCAGGAGATTGAGGAATACTGGATTGTTGACTGGCGAAAGAGGACAGTTGAAATCTATGAGTTAGATTATGAAAATGAAATCCCCAAATACTATTTATGGAATACGATTACAGAATCCAATAAAAATGAGTTAAAAATAATCCATTTTCTAAAGGTTAAGATAACTTTTGACGAATTATTTGAAGAGATAGAAGCATAGATTGAAAAATCAGAGATTTTTCAATCGCGAATTTGCGCCTGCGGCTCAAATATCGCAGGTTGAGAGAAAGGCATGGTAATTAGTGAGAACTCCTCTGCGATTACAGCGGGCAGCTAATATAATAAAGAAGATTGTTAACCAAAACAAAAATATAGTTGACAATTAAAACAACTCCTTCTATACTGGAAAAGAACCAGAATACAATATAGAAGGAGTTTTTATTGCCATGAGTGAAACTGCAAAACAATTAACAAACGAAACGATGAAAAAGAATAAAGAAGGAAACACGAAGATCACGACAAAAGACATCGTCGGCGTAGGAATGTTCGCGGCGGTTCTGGCGGTCCTTTCACAGATTTCCATCCCGATGCCTTCGGGTGTGCCAATCACGTTACAGACCTTTGCGGTAGCATTAGCGGGTGTGGTACTGGCATGGAAACTGGGAACAGCAAGCGTGTTGGTATATATTCTGCTCGGTGCGGTAGGCGTTCCCGTTTTTGCGGGATTTACCGGCGGCGCACAGGCGCTTGTCAATTACACCGGCGGTTTTATCTGGGGATTTCTTGGCATGGCGCTGCTTTGCGGCATCGGCGTGCAGATGAAAAATAAGATAGCAGGTATACTGCTCGGGATAGCCGGACTGGCCGTCTGTCATTTATTTGGAACAATACAGTTCATGGCCGTTATGAAAATGGGATTCGTGGAATCTTTTCTGCTGGCATCCGCGCCCTATCTGATCAAAGATGTCATTTCCGTCGTGCTCGGTTTTGTCGTCGGCGGACAGATCAGAACACGTCTTTTGAAGGCCGGCTTATTATGATGCGGCTGCGGGTACATCACCTTTTCTGCAGTGCGCTCTATGTGGGAAAAGGTTATAGCGAGGCATTCTGCGGGAATATGCAGAAGGTAGTAACGTGGCTGTGGGAGCCGTCATCCGTACCGGAAGAGGAAAAAAGACAGAGAAAGCCGGGAGATGTTCTGTGTGAAGGGGAAAGCCGGGAAATCAGATTGATTACCGAACCGGACGAGATCTGCAGGGCATGCCCGAATCTGGGGGATAATGGCTGTAAGCTGGATGATGACCATGTCGTATCCAAAGATACGGCGCTGGCGCAGGCTCTGGGGCTTGAGGCGGAGCGCGTTTACTCAGCTGCGGAATTATTACATACTGTGAGCAGTAATCTGACGGCGGAAATTTTCGAAAATTCCTGTCATAACTGTGACTGGTATGCACAGGGACTGTGTCGTTATGAGCAGCTTGCAGAGAAATATCGGAGACGTTGATGCTGTAATCGTAGTGGAGTTCAAGCGCAAGCTGCGGGGCTTGCGTTTTTTACTTGACTTTTGGGCAAAAAATGCTATGTTAGATATAGGTGATTTTGAGAAAGCTTTTGGGAATTTCCTGAAAGCTTTTCCATATTGTGGACGGAAAATGCGCATGCGGCGAGAGGAGCGGAGATGGCGAAAGAATTTTATTTTGTTTTTTACAGTGTGCTGGCAGTTATTCTGCTGCTGAGTGCGCAGATGAAAGGAAAGGGCTTCTGGCATGAGGATGCGCTGTCGCTTCCGGTATCAAAGGGGCTGCTCGGTTTTTGCGCCGTCGGTATCATGCTGCATCATATGTCGCAGACGATTTATTTTGCGGGAGAGGATACGGGAATCCTGCTGTTCATGGTGGACATCGGCGTCTGCTTTGTCGGCGTTTTCTTTTTCTTTTCCGGTTATGGGCTATACAGCAGTCTGCGGGACAAGCCGGATTATCTGAACGGTTTTCTGAAAAAGCGTCTGCCCGTCATCGTGATTCCTTTTTATATGTGCAATTTTGTATATATTGCAGTTTCTGCCGCCGCCGGCTATTCCTTTCGGAAGGGGGAACTGCTTTCTTATCTGACAGGCTGGACGCTGATGAATACGCAGATGTGGTATATCGTGGAGGTTCTTTTCCTGTATCTGCTGTTTTATCTGGTCTTTAAGCTGATCAAAAAGAAAGGCGCAGCCTGTTTGGTCTATGGCATTGTTTTATGCGTTATGGTGGCAGGAAGCCTGTTTCTTGGACACGACAATGAGACAGTCTCCGGCGGCGCATGGTTCCACGGGGAATGGTGGTATAATGCGACACTGATGCTTTTGGCGGGCATTCTGTTTGCCCGATATGAAAAGCCGGTGCTTTCCTTTTGCCGGAAATACTATGGTTTTGTCATCGTAATCGATATTTTGATGACCTGCTTTTTCTATGAAAAGACGCTGTTCGCACTGCAGACAAAAGGATATTGGTGCGAATGGGACGGATATCCGGGCTATGTCGAGAAATTCCAGACTCTTGCAGTACAGCTTCCGTTCATTTTCTTTTTTGTACTGTTTGTCATTCTGCTGACGCAGAAAATACAGTTCAAAAATAAAATCCTTTCTTTTCTGGGGGAAATTTCGCTGGAACTGTATCTGGTGCACAATGTTTTTATTGTGTATCTGCCGGTGAAAAACAGGTTCTGGTACATTGCGGCGGTATACGCGGCGGGAATCGTGACGGCGGCCGTACTGCATCGTATCGACAGCGTCTTAATTGGATTGCTGCGAAAACTTCTTCCTGTGAAAGAAAGTCTTTAACGGGCCATATTCCTATAACAAATAACAGAACAAAGGAGTTGAATATAAAATGGCAGAGAATAAGGTGATAGACAACAGCCAGCTGGAACTGGCGGCGGAAACGTTTGCGAAGGACCGGACAAAAGAGAATTTTGTGAAGATCATGGAGCATCTTGAGAAAGCGGTCGTATATGTGCCGACGATGATGCCGGATAATCTTGACAAGGAGACGATGGACAACATCCGCGGGGGAAAAGGCGTGAAGCTGCCGAAAGATGCGAAGATACTGCCCTGTCTTTTGAAAAAGGAAAGCGGGGAGCAGGCGCTTCCGATTTTCTCTTCTTTAAAGCAGGTGCCGCCGGATAAGAAGAGTCCGGCGATTATGGCGCTGCCCTTTTTTAACTGTGTGTCGATGGCAATGGCCAATCAGGAAAAGGTGCAGGCGGTCGTTTTAAATCCATTTACGCAGAATGTCATCCTGCCGCCTCAGATTCTGGAAATCGCACAGAAAAGGGGACAGGCGGCGAAGCCGCAGAAGGTGAAGCTGACGGAAAAGCAGTTCCATCAGATGGCGCATGGACTGGTCGCATATCAGCTTCTCCCGGTTTTTTTGTATGAGAAGCAGAAAGATGGGCTGGAGCAGCTGCAGCAGGAGGAAGGAAAGTTCCTGGCTTCTCTTTATACATCCGTTTATCCGAAGGAAATCAGAATGCCTTATGGAGAAGATGATTTTTCGCTGATGACCTTAAATGTAACAGAGGATATGCAGATTACGAGAATCGATATGCCGGAGTCGAACCTGAATAAAGGCTTGTGCTGCAGAATCTATGTCGTCTGGAAAAGAGAAGCAGAAGAGCTTCTTTATTATACGATTGAAAAGGCGGAAAACGGCAATACGATCGGCCGGGTCTATGCGGATAAAAAGCATGAGAGCGTCGGGGCTGCGCCGGATAACGGGGCGGAAATCGAGACAATCATGAATCTGGCTCTGAATAAAGAGGGAAATTTCGATTAAGTGATTTTTCGTGAGGATATGTTGATAAGGAGAAAAATGGAATATGATAACAACAATTGTATTTGATCTGGATGGTACATTACTCGATACATTAGAAGATTTGACGGACAGCGTGAATTATGCGCTGGAGAAGTTCGATTTTCCACAAAGGACAATTGATGAGATCAGGAGTTTTGTCGGAAACGGCATTGCGAATCTGATCGCGCGCGTTCTGCCGGATGGAACGGAGAACCCTCGTTATGACGATGTCCTGAAAACTTTCCGGGAATATTATGCTCTGCATTGCAAGGATAAAACAAGGCCATATGACGGAATCCTGGAAATGCTCGATAGCTTGCAGGGGGATGCGTACCAGATGGCGGTCGTTTCCAATAAATTCGATGCGGCGGTGAAGGAACTTTGTGCGTTGTATTTCGGAGACCGGATCAGAGCGGCGGTAGGAGAGAGTGAGAAAGTCAGAAAAAAACCAGCGCCCGATGCAGTTTATCAGGTGCTGGAGGAATTATCCGTTTCGCCGGAACAGGCCGTTTATGTCGGAGACTCCGATGTGGACCTCGCGACTGCGGCCAATGTGCCGATGACCTGTATCAGTGTGACATGGGGATTTCGCAGCCGCGAACAACTGCTTGCGGCGGGGGCGAAAGAAGAACGCATGATCAATGCTCCGCATCAGCTTCCGGCTCTTCTTCTTGAGCTTTCTCAGGAAGCGTGATCAGGACTTTTAAAATACGGTTCTTGGCAATGCCCTGTGCCTGAAGCACAATGCCGTTTTCAAGCTGAATGGATTCCTTATCATCGGGAATCCGTTCCAGCTGCTCGATCATCAGACCGCCGATAGAATCGAAATCTTCCGAACTCAGTTCTGTTTCCAGCGCATCGTTGATGTCGTCAAGTTTCATGCCGGCTTCCACGAGGAACTGGCCGGGCTGCATTTCCTTGATGAGTTCTTCTTCATCCTCATCGTATTCATCGCGGATTTCCCCGACGATTTCTTCAATCAGATCTTCCATCGTGATCAGGCCGACGGTCGTACCGTATTCGCTGAGAACGAAGGTGATGTTAAAGGATTTTTCCCGCATTTCCATCATCAGATCCGCAATTTTCTTATATTCATATGTATAATAAGCGCTTCGCAGTATTTTCTTGATCTGGAATTTTTCCTTGTCCTTTACCAGAATAAAGTCTTTGATGTTCACGATGCCGATGATATTATCCGGGTCATCTTCATAGACCGGAAGACGTGTGAACATGGAAGCTTTAAATGTCGATAATACCTGGTCGTATGTGGAGTTGATGGAGATACTCGTCATATGGATTCTGGGAACCATAATATCTTTGGCGACCGCATCACCGAAATCAAATACATTATAGATCATTTCCCGTTCTTCAGATTCAATGGCACCGCCTTCGTGGCTCACATCCACATATGTTTTCAGTTCATTTTCCGAGATGCTCATATTACGGCCGTTCGTATCGATATGGAGCAGGCGCATGATACCGTCCGACAGTTTATCGATGAGAAAAATGACCGGGGTGAGCAGTGTCATCAGAGAACGGATGATGCCGCTGTAGAATAGGGAGATTTTCTCCGAATTGTTCATCGCCCATGTTTTCGGGATGATCTCGCCGAAAAGCAGAACAGTCAGCGTTAATGCACCCGTCATAAAGCCCACCATATAATTTCCCCATGTTCGGATGGCAAAGGTTGTTGCCACAGAGGATGCACTGATATTGACAATGTTATTGCCGATCAGAATCGTGCTGAGCATTTTGCTGTATTGTTCGAGGATGGAAAGTACCCGGATGGCGCGTTTGGAGTCTTCCTGTGCCAGTGTACGGAGCCGCACCTGATTTACCGTCGTAAAAGCAGTCTCGGCCGAAGAAAAAAATGATGACAAAAGAACAAGAACTAACAATGAAATAAGTTGTATGACACCTGTGGTATCCAATGAAAAATTCACTCTCCTTTTAAATAATAGATATCTTAGTAGAAAATATTACATGATGGAGAATATTGTGTCAAGTTTTTCCTGTGCGCTGAATATATATTTAATATCTTTTTAAGAAAAATAAAGAGAAGCTTAAGAAAACCGGAAAAGGAAGGGGTTTATTCTATGGAGAAAAAAATAATTGACAGCGGGTTAGTCGTCTTTGTGATGAAGTGTATGCTTGCTGCGTATATTCTGACTGCAGGGCTTTTACTGCTTCTGGCGCTCATGCTGTACCGTTTCGGGCTGTCGGAAAAAACAGTATCGATCTGTATCATCGTTATTTACATAGCAGTTACTTTTCTGGCAGGCTTTATCGCCGGAAAGAGAGCGGGGGAGAAGAAATTTTTGTGGGGACTTGCAATGGGATGTATTTATTTTCTGATTCTGACGGCAGTCTCGCTCATCGTGAACAAAGGAATGGACGATACAATGGGAAATCTGGTCACGGTGTTCATGCTGTGCGGCGGAAGCGGTATGCTCGGGGGGATGATAAGCTGATCTATCAGATTGAGTCAAGTCGCAGTTTGGCCGGCAGGCAGGGGATGGTTCCT
>CAMWXB010000085.1 GCA_947178125.1 uncultured Lachnospiraceae bacterium
ACATGCAGACCAAAAGAGAATAAAGTCCATTGCATATTTTCTCTTTTTGCTGCATTCTCTATTTCTATCATTTTACCTGTAATCCTATTGTTACACTCATAACTTGTATCAAGTATGGTGGCAATAGTTTAGCAGCATTATGGTATCCGGAATGTAGTAGTCAATAAAAAATGCGGTTTCTGATGGTTTTTGAAGATTACTGTGGTTAGATATAGTTTCTGACATAGAAATGTCGTGTATCTACAGCATTTCGTTAGGAAATAATGGGAAAGTTCCCATATCGGATATTTTTAATCTATCCTCGTAAAGTTCAGTCGTATCAATACATCCTTGATTTAAGCGCCATTTGACATTATATAGGGAACCATCAAGATTATTTATATAACAGTTAAGTTTGTATAATGATTCCGTCACTTCTTTCATTATGACCTTGAACGACAAAACTATATTTTCTAAATCCACCATCCGATGTTTCCCCATTATCGATTAAATATTGAATGTCTTTAATGGTATCTTTATCAAATAAGTTCATGTCTCTTAGAAAATGTAATATAATTGAGATTATCTAACTATTAAATACTATGTTTTATCTTTAGATCATTATATAAGGCCAGCCCTTTTGCTGTCAGCAAATATTTCTGTCTCGGATGATTGGGTTTATCGGGATATAGAATCTTGAGAATACCAGTCTCTATAGCAGGGTTTATGTAGTTTTCTATAAAAGTCGGGCGATGTTTCAAGCCGACTTTCTCCATTAGTCCTTTCAATGACAAATGTTCGTTTGACAAGGCGAGTAACAAAGCGAGAACTTGTTCGGTTACTTGTACGGTAGGTTGTTCGGTACTTGTACGGTTATCATGTTGTGCTTGCTCTGTAACCAGTTCTTTCGGTGTATTTACGACCATATGCCGATTCCGCAGCTCGTTATTTTCGCCCAATAACAGATTGCGGAAAAATAGTTCCAAATATTCGGAATTACGCATAATGCCTTTTTGCACGTTTTGGTAGTTGGCGCGTACCAGCGCATTACGGAAATACCACGAATAATTGGCGAATAGGTCATTTGTTACGTCAAAGCCCATAGAACGTAGATAGAGAATCGTGAACACGGCAGTTGTTCGGGTATTTCCCTCGCCGAACGGATGGATTTGCCATAGTCCCGACACAAACTTGGCTATGTGGCTCACTAATCCATTCCGGTCCACTTTTGAATAGTCGAACTGGCGTTCCTGTTCCAAGTCGTATTCAATCGCTTTGCGAAGATCGGGCGCAGAAACATACAGCACCGTATCGCCGCGCAGCACCCATTCCTTTTTGGTAATATTGTAATCGCGAATCTCTCCCGCAAACTTGAATACACCATCGAATATCCGACGATGAATCGATGTCAGTCCGACAAGCGTAAATGCAAATGTTTTTTCGGTAAGAAGTCGGCGAATGTTGGTCGATGCCGTATCCGCCTCGTGCATTTCCACATCTTCAGGTGTACGCGCTTCTTTCGACTGGTAGTAGCTTTTTATGAGTTGTTCTGCTTCGTCAATCGTAATTTCGCCCTCAATATCTTTTCGGGCGGTTTCAATCAGATAGAGGGATGGCTTAAGTCCATCGACGGCCTGCAAGCCGATTGCAGTTTGCCACGCATAGCCTTTCTCCCGTTTTTGAGGCTCGTTTTGGCGGATGTATTCGTCGAAGTCAATCATATATAGGATATTAATTACAGTTCGGTTGTCCCAAACATTTTTGCAAGTGAATGATATTCTGCCTTTTCGAATAGATTTATTTCTCCATTCGTTCCCATCCGAATAACATCGTTACAAGTCTTTAATCGTGCTAACATTGGCATAATAATGCTTTTGCCATGATTTACAAAGTCATACAATTCTTTTTCCGTCGATGGTATCTTATATCCACCAGAGCTGCTTGATATTATAACCTCATTATCTCGAAGTTTTGCTATGATTTTATTCCGAAATGTTTGAAGAGACAATTTATCATATCCTAAATATACCAATTGGGTAATAAGTTCTTGGGTGGGCATGTATTTCCTGGGCGATTTATTCATAAATCTAAACAGGAGATAATTCAATACTGCAATTTGTTGCTTAACTTCATCATTGTCTGTGTCATTATGCGTTTCTATGAAATGTTTGGCTTTTCTATAGCAGATATCTGCAATTTGTGAATTATATTCGGGGGTCAAGTCATTCTGAGAAACATTGAATGTATCAAAGGTTTCGGGAAACTCTTTTATTCTTAATATTTTATCTCCTAATATGGATTTATAATTGTAGCCATCGGATTCTGAGATTTTCCTAATATCATAATTATATGCAAGAGAACCACACACTATATCTGCCACTTGTATGATTATACTGTGTTTACTATTTTCAAACCTAAATAGGCTATTATCAAATAAATCAAGAGGTATTTCTTTTGACCTAACGTAAGCTGCAAAAGATTGAAGATAATCATTACCTCCAACTTCATCAGCAGTAATCGTTAAGTTACTATATGAGATTCTTAATTCTTGATGTACTATATTATTCAGGAATTTATAAAACGATGTTTTATATCTGAGGCCAGAATTCTCATATACTTTCCGTTTGTCACATACAAATGCAAATATGTGAAAGGGGAGTTGTTTTAGCTCGGTCAAGATAGAGACACGCCTTTTATGATTCTTTCCTATTTTACCGGACTTGATTTCTCCTTGTTGAAAATATTTTTTTCTAATAGTTTCTACGCTCTCCGCTACAAGCGAAAGATTGCTTTCGTCTACAATGACTGCACAAATCAGAAAATGAGTAGTACATCCTGGATTATCAAAATCATATCCGAACGCACCGAATTCATCAATAAAAGCATATTTCTTGTTACTCATATCCGAAATATTCATTAGAAAAATAATCATCAAGAACTTTGCGTGTATCTTCATTCAATGGTTTCTGCTCAAATTTGTAACCCGATTTATAGGATGATTTGAGCCAGCCATTAACCAATTCTGTGAATATTAGGTACAACTAATTTTATGTTCTTTTTTGCCATCTTATTCCTTTTTAATATCAATCAAATCTTTCGGATTAACTTGTAAAATGTTTGCTATTTCGAACAATACATCTAAACTCGGCTGACGTCTGTTACAGACATAAGAATTGACGATGCAAAAACTTTTTCCGAGTTTTTCCGCCAACCAAGTTTGCTTGATGCCTTTGTCTTCCAACACCTCTTTTATTCGATTCTTGGGCTTGTCCATCTTTAATGCTTTCGATATTTCCGATGTAAAGATATAAAATATTATGCAATAAAAAGATAAAAATCAATAGGTATTATTATCATGATTAGAGTTTATTGAGAATCTCTGATTTTAGTCATTCAATATTGTGCAATAATACTATAATACGCTTGCTAACATTGTATATCTAACGACAGACGAATGCCTGTCGGGCTATTAGGCTCCCCCGAAAAGAATTTCGTGGACAGCATGCTCGCCGATTTGTTTCCCCTGAATGGCAAAATTAAAACCCAGAGAATGTACAGGACTGTACGCTTAGCGACATTTTCAATTCCTGAAACGGATATTCTGACTGACCTTTTTTCTTTCTTGCTTTTTCATTGCCAAAGATTTCAAAGTCCTTGGCTTCAGAAGACATATAAAAACACTATGTACGGTTTGACCCAACATAGTGCTTTTTCTTTTGAGAGAGATTATCGCCCGCAACATCAGGCTAATTCTGTACCTTAAATAGATAATGAAGAGCGATAACTATCAATGTCAATGCTTCAGCTATTGGTATAGCCAGCCAAGCGCCTTCGATTCCGAGAATTAAAGGAAGTACGAGAAACGACGGAATGATAAAGATTATCCCTCTCAACATCGTGTAGCATATTGATCGCCATGCCGACTCGATACTCTGATAGTAACCGATGAGGGTGATGTTTACCGCAAAGAAAACGGCACATGTGGCGAACAGGGGTAAGCCGTCGACTGCAAGCGTATAGGCAGGCTCGTCGGAAGACAGAAACGCACTTGCAATAGGCTTGGCTCCGCCCCAAAGCCCGATAGTCACGAATGTACCACATAACACAGCTGTATAAAGAGCAATCCGTAACGCTCTTGATATTCTCTCCTGCCGGTGTATGCCATAATTGAAACTTATGATTGGCTGGGCTGACTGGGCTACTGCATTGGCTATAGAGAACACCACAGGAAAAAGGAAACATGCTATGGAATATGCGGCTACTCCATCTGCGCCTTGCAGACGCATGAAAGCATGGTTACCTACATATATCATAACCCCCATGGCGCATTCTGTCAGGAACGTGGCAAAACCGATTTTTGCCATATAGCCGACATTGCGCAACGTCAGTAACAGACTTGTCAATGATATTTTCAGCCGATAAAACCGCAGTTTATCGCAAAACCGGATAAAATAAACCAAAACGATAAACGCGCCGATGCCGCAGCTTATGGATGTGGCGACAGCAGCACCTCTGATACCCATTCCCATCGGAAATATCATAATATAATCCAACACGATATTTAATGATGCCGGAATAAGCTGACTCCACATGGCATATTTCGGAGAGCCGTCAATACGTATAAGCATTATGCCGATACACTCGACCAAAAGAAAAAGCAGGCCGGGAACAAGCAGTACCAGATAGCTTATCGCATTACTTTCAAGTTCAGGGCTGCACCCAAGGATATAAACTGTCGCTTTGGGCCCCATCAATACCATTGTCGCAAGGATACCGATAATTACCACTCCCGCTATGTATGCTTGGGTAATGATTATACGTGCCGCTTTCACATTATTTTCAGCCAAGCGTATGCTTGCGACAACCGATGCGCCGATTCCAAGCATCAATCCGACCCCTGTCGTCAGGAGAAACAGCGGAGCGACGATGTTGACTGCGGCTATTCCGTTAGCTCCGGCGCTATGCCCTACAAACATACCGTCGACCAACGTCAGAACCGAATTGAAAATCATTCCTATCAGCGTGGGAAAGAAAAGAGCGCGGAAAAGCACTCCTATCTTACCGTTGCCGAAGTCGAGTCTGTCCCTGTCGAGATTCGGGTCTTTTGTTATACTATTTCCCACCTCCAAGCGCATGATATAACGACACTATTCCGGCTATCTCGTCATAACGGCATTGTACCTCGCTCTGCTGCGCGCCGAGCAGTGCCTGCTGTGCCGTCAGGACTTCGAGATAGTTTGTCGTGGAATGACGCATGAGCAGTTCGGTTTTCGCAACGGCATCGGCAAGAAGTTGCGACTGTTCCTTTACAAGCACGAGACGTTCTCTTGCTGCCGATATGTCGGTCAAAGCATTGTTGACCTCGGTTCCGGCATCAATTAACGACTGGTTGAACTGCAACAGCGCAATCTCCCTGTCGGCATCGGCTATCTTATAGCCGGCACGAAGCTGACCGCGGTTGAATATCGGCTGCATGAGCTGTCCGACTGCGTTGAGCAGCCATTGGCCGGGATTGATCACGATCCCGCCGTTGTTGGTGAAACCCAACGTGCCGCCAAGCGTCAGCGAGGGATAGAACGATGCTCTTGCCACACCGAGTGCGTAATGAGTCCTTGCCAGCTCCGTTTCCGCAGCCCTGACATCGGGACGGTTGGCGAGAAGCTGCACCGGCAGTCCGACTGAAAGCTCATCCGGGAATACCGCATCTTCAATTTTGTTTCTTGCAATCGGACGCGGGGTTATGGCGAGCAGTCCGCAAAGAGAATTTTCTATCTCCTTACGGCTCTTTTTCATCGCGGCTATATCCGCCTGCAACCCCGTGCGGTTGGCTTTGGTCTGCAAAATGCCCGCCTCATTCGCCCTGCCTGCCGTTTTCAGCAACTCCATCACGCGGATAGTCTGCGTCCAGTTGTCGAACGTGTTTTCGGCAATCTCTATCTGCCGGTCAAGCATCAGCAGAGAGTAATACGATGTGGCGACGGTGGCGACAAGTTGGGTTCGGACTGCCTGCGCCTGTTCGTCTGCCGATACTGCCGCAGCAGCCGCTCCACGTTTTGCCGCAGTCAGCTTGCCGAAGATATCAACCTCCCACGAAGCGTTAAGACCGATGTTGTATGTCTTGGTTGTCAGACCGTCATAACGTGTAATGTTGCCGTCGGCACCGAAGTCGAGCGACGGGAAATATGCCAGCTTTGCCGCTCCGAGCGAAGCGAGAGCCTGTTCGGTGCGCAGCCGGGCTACCTGATATTCGGTATTTTTGACTAATGCCGAATCGATCAGCCTCTGCAACGCCGGATCGGTAAAAAACTCACGCCATGCGATTGTTGCGAGCGATGCCGTATCTGTCACGATAATATCGTTGCCGTATAAGGCCGTGCTTACCTCGGTCGTCGGCTGATATTTGCGGTAGACTCCGCAGGATGCGAGCAGCAATGCTACAAGAGCCGTGAATATGATCTTATTTTTCATCTTCTTTCTGCTTTTTCAGGTTAGCTACACTTTCGAGTTCGACACTCATTGCCCAGTCGGGCTTCTGTTTTTCCACCGGACGGAACCGCTCCTGAATCTTCTGGAACACCATCCACAGGGCCGGCACCAGGAACAATAGGGTCAGTGTGCCGATAATCATACCTCCTACGGCACCTGTGCCGAGCGTGGAGTTGCCGTTCGCACCCACGCCCGAGGCAAACATCAGCGGCAACATGCCGAACACCATTGTCAACGCAGTCATCAGGATAGGACGCAGACGGGCTTTTGCCGCTCCTACGGCAGCCTGTTTGAGCGTCATACCGCTTTTGCGCCGTTTGCCCGCATACTCGGTGATGAGGATTGCCGTCTTTGCGAGCAGGCCGATAAGCATGATGAGTCCCGTCTGAAGATAGATGTTGTTCTCAAGTGCGAAAAGTTTGGCAAAGAGGAAGCTGCCCATCAGTCCGCAAGGTATCGAGATAATCACGACCAGCGGCAACAGCAGGCTTTCATAAAGTCCGGCGAGGATAAGAAATACGAGTATGGCACACAGTGCAAAGATGATCATCGCATTGTTTCCGGTCGATGCCTCCTCGCGGCTTATGCCTCCAAGCTCGTAGCCATAGTTGCGGGGGAGCACTTTTTCGGCAGTCTCGGCAATGGCTTTCAGTGCGTCGCCTGAGCTGTATCCGGGTGCGGCGCTGCCGTTCACTGCTATGGAATTATAGAGGTTGAAGCGTGAAATGGACTGGGGACCGTAGGTCTTGGTGAGGGTGACGAACTGAGACAGCGGGGCCATTTCGCCGTTTCCGGTACGGATATAGAAATTTCGGATGGATTCCGGCGTCACACGGGTCGACGGGTCTGCCTGAAGCATCACGCGGTACAGCTTGTTGAACCGGTTGAAATTAGAGGCATAGTTGCCGCCGAAATATCCCGACATGGTGGAAAGTACCTGAGCCGGAGTCACCCCGACACGCTCACACTGCGCAGCGTCGATGTCAACCCAATATTGGGGATACCGGGTATCAAAGGCCGAATATGCCATTTCGATTTCCGGACGGCGGTTAAGTTCCGCCACATACTCTTCCGCCACTTTTTTGAACTCGTTGAGATCGCCGCCTGCTTTGTCCTGAAGGTATAGGTCGAATCCGTTGCTCATACCATAGCCGGGAATCATCGGCGGCGTCGCCACGAAGAAATTGGCATCCGGCACGGAATCGGCGAGAGCATAAATCCGACCCGATATCGCATCGGCACTTTCCAACGGCGATTTGCGTTCGTCCCAGTGTTTCAGCGAAAGGAAGAACACACCGGCAGTCGGACCTGTGCCGGAGAATGAATATCCTACGACAGCACCGCGGTAGTCTACTCCGGCGATTTCGGCAATTTTTTTGTCAAAATCCCGTATGACCTGCATAGTCTTTTTTGATGATGTTCCGGGTTTTGTTTTAAGTGATACCATTACGGTTCCCGTATCTTCGTCGGGTACAAAACCGGAAGGTGTGATGCGCATAAACCATCCCAGCAGACCGATACCGACGAAAAGCACGACAAAGGATACTGCCGGACGGCGCACGAAGAAAAGAACACCGTTCTTATAACGCTCAAGCATGGCATTGAATGCGGCGTTGTAAGCCTTGCGGACACGAGCGGAAAAGCCTTTGTCGCCATCGGCAGGACGCATCATCATCGCACATAAGGCAGGCGAAAGTGTGAGAGCGTTCAATGCCGACAGACCGACTGCCACGGCCATCGTGATGCCGAACTGCTTGTAGAACGTGCCCGACGTGCCGCCCATCATGGAAGTAGGGATAAACACCGCCATAAAAATGATGGTGGAAACCACTATCGCCGAGGTTATGCCGTTCATGGCGTCATTTGTCGCCATGTATGTCGACTTGTAACCTGCATCGAATTTGGACTGCACCGCTTCTACGACAATAATGGCATTATCGACCACCGTACCGATTGCGAGCACAAGCGCGAACAGTGTAAGCAGGTTGATGGAGAATCCGGCAACGGCCATGAAGCCGAATGTGCCGATGATCGACACGAATATCGCAACAGTCGGAATCAGGGTAGCTTTGAAATCTTGCAGGAAGAAATACACCACCAGCACCACCAGCAGTATGGAGACTATCAAAGCCCACACCACCTCATGAATAGAAGCATAGAGGAAACGATTAGTATCGCTCATCGTCACAAACTCCAGACCTTTGGGGAGATCTTTCGCACATTCGTCGAGTACACGGTCAATCTCGTTGATAACAGCCGAGGCATTCGAGCCTGCCGTCTGGTAGATCGTAAGCATCGACGCCGGCTTTCCGTTGATGGTATTCTCAAAGTTGTAGTCCTCGTCGCCGAGTTCAATGCCGGCCACATCTTTCAGACGGAGGATATCCCCGTTGGGGAGAGATTTTACTACGATGTCGCCGAACTGTTCCGCTGTCGTAAAGCGTCCGCGATACTTCATCGTATAGACGTTGGCGTTGTCGTGGTTCTCTCCGAAGGAGCCTGTCGCAGCCTCGATATTCTGTCCGGCAAGCAAAGCGGCGATGTCGTCCGGAATAAGGCGATATTGCGCCATACGGTCGGGTTTCAGCCACAAGCGCATACTGTATGGAGAGCCGAACAGCTGTACCTTGCCGACTCCCTGCACTCGCTTGATACGTGGCTCGACGTTGATTTTGATATAATTATTGAGGAACTGCTTGCTGTAGCGGCCTTCGGGATCGTAGAGCGCAAAAGTCTTCAGCTCGGCGTTCTGTTGTTTTTCGGTGGTAATGCCTATCCGCACCACCTCGGCAGGCAGAAGACTCTGGGCTGTCGCCACACGGTTCTGTACGTTCACAGCCGCCATATCGGGATCCGTTCCCTGACGGAAATATATCATCAGCGATGCGTTGCCGTCGTTGGAGGCTTCGGAAGTTATGTATGTCATGCCCTCAACACCGTTGATGGCTTCTTCCAAAGGTATGACTACGCTCTTTTGCACTGTTTCCGAGTTTGCACCCGGATAGCTTGCCCATACGTTTACGGTGGGCGGAGCGATGTCGGGATACTGTTCCACCGGCAAAGTAGCAAGTCCCACAATGCCGAGCAATACGATAGAGACCGATAGGACGATAGACAGTATCGGCCGGTCGATAAAGAATTTCAGATTCATCTTTTCCCCTCCCTGATTTTGATTTCCTGTCCGTCGCGCAGCGAACCGACACCTTCGGTCACGATTACGTCACCGCTGCTGAGTCCGGAGCGTACCATATAGTTGTTACCGTCATTCATAGGAGCGACTGCTATTTCGACAGACTCCGCCTTCCCGCCGACAACTTTATAGACATAGATTTTATCCTGAATCTCGTAGGTGGCGTTCTTGGGGATTACCATGACATTTCTTTCCGTGTGCGGCATGACGACATTGCCCGTGCTTCCGCTGAACAGCAGACGTTCCGAATTGGGGAACACGCATTTTATCTGTACTGCGCCGGTCTGAGGACTCACCATTCCGCTGATTGTCTCCACACGTCCGATTTGCGGATACTCATGTCCGTCGCTGAGGGTCAGCGAGACGGGAGGAAAGGCCGCCAAAGCCGCATTTTTGGAGCCGTGCTGCCTCATCAGACCTTGCAGCTGTTTTTCGGAAATCGAGAAATAGACCCACATCTCGGCGTTATCGCTAACGGATGTAAGAGGCTGTGCAATCTGAGGTGAGACCAATGCACCGACACGATACGGCAGCGTGCCTATCACACCTTTCACAGGACTTTTGATTTCCGTATATGACAGATTGTTGCGGGCATCGACCTCTGCGGCCTTGGCTTGCTCCAAAGAAGACTCGGCAACCGCAAGGGCGTTTTTCGCGGTCTGCAATTCATACTCGGAAATCACTGCCCCGTCGAACAGAGCCTGTTTGCTGTCACGTTCGAGCCGGGCTGTGGCTACCTGACTTTCTGCGGCATGAACATTTGCGGTGGCCATCCGCAGGGCAGCCTGATATGGCATCTGATCGATTACAAACAGAAGTTGTCCGGCATCTACATCCTGACCTTCCTTTACGCAGATACGGGTCAGTTTGCCTGATAATTGCGGATAGATTTCAACATCCTGCCGCCCCTCGATGGTGGCACTGAATCGCTCGTTCAGCGAAACGGAGTCGGAGACGGCAATTCTTATTACCGGCACTTCCCGTATTTCTTCTTGTGTGGTTTGCTGCCGGCAGCCCGAAAAAATGACAGAGCAGACGGTCAGCGATAATAGAAAATGATGTTTATTCATGATGTGATAATATTGTTTCAAAATCGGGCCAAATTTAGCTCGATTCTTCCGAACGATTGCGGTATGAATTCCGGCGGTTACGGTATATTTCCGATATGCAGCTTTGAAGTATGGAGTTTTACGGCTATTTTTGCGGTATATTATGAAACTGATCAATCAAAAAACGATCTCGTCGGGCGAATACCTGCCCTGTTTTACTTCAGGAACACCCTTTCTTATCGAAGGTTGCATGATATTGCAGTGTCTGAACGGGAACGCATCGTTTATTCTCGATTTCAAACGATATGAAATCTGTCCGGGAGACGTCGTATTTCTGTTCAAAGACATGGTCATAGAACTCGGTGAGCGGAGCGATGATTTCACAGTCAGATATGTGTCGATTACCAATGAAAGGGTGTTCGAGCTATATGTAAGAATCACATCGCAGAAATTATGGAGTAAGCTTTATCTGAGTCCTGTCCTGAAAATAGATAAAGACCTGTACAAAGAGCCATTCGACCATTGGATGCGACAGTGCATTTGGGTCGACAAAAATTGCTGCAAGCAGACATCTGACTCCATAATCGCCAATGCTGTCCTGTCTTTATTCATGGTGATGGAAGATGTCGTAAATAAAAATGAAGAAGATGTTGCGGTAATAGGGTATAGTTCCCAATGGAAATTACTGGGTGATTTCTTAGCCCTTTTATCACGCCATTACATGACCCGACATAATGTTTCGTTTTATGCCGAGTCTCTGAGTATCACCTCGGACTATCTTTCTGTACTGATGAAGGAATGTATGGGAAAGACTCCGAAAGAAATCATAGATGAAAAACTGGTTTTGGCAATGAAAGCTCTCCTTAAAAGTACCACTCTTTCTATCAAGAACATTGCTGACAGACTCCATTACGAAGATTCCTCGCATTTATGCAAAGTATTCCGCCGACACACAGGCATGTCTCCCGCCCAATACCGGAAATCTCTGTCAGAATAAAAGACGAACTTCCCGATACGGCTGCGGAATACGTGTATCATGGTCTGTACGGACAAGCCGCTTCCGACGGATAGCCGGTGGTCGGCAGGCATACTGACCGAATGGCTGAAAACAAGAGCGCACCGACCGGTGCGCTCTTGTCAATTCCGGCAATGCAGTCATGCCGGCTTATCTTCTACATGGGTTTCGTTATTGGCGTTGAATAAAATGAGTGTTCTCTCTCGGTTCGTATTCCGGTTTTCCGATACCCTGTCGTCGGGCGGCTTCCATGCCCTTCAACAGCCAGGCCATGTTCTCGCCGAGCGTTCGCATGGTCTGCAATCCCTCGCGGTCGCGCCGCACGTCGTCGGGAGTGAAGCCATGCACCGAGTTCCAGTATTGCGAAGAGACGACGGGCATGTTGGAAATGGTAAAAAACTGGTTGAGCTGTTCGAACGTAGCCGAAGCGCCTCCGCGCCGACACGATACGACCGATGCACCGAACTTGCCGGCCATTTCGCCCTCCTTGCAGAAGAACAGACGCTGGCAGAAGGAGAGTATCTGTCCTGTCGGACCGCTGTAATAGACGGGTGAACCGAGTATGATGGCATCGAACTCCGCCAGCCGGTCTTGAATCTCGCGGACCGCATCGTCACGGAAGCAGTGCCCCGTCTCGAAGCATTTCATGCAGGCGATACATCCGGCGACAGGCTTCTTGCCCAGGTAGAGAAGCTCCGTTTCGATACCGTGCCGCTGCAAGGTCGTTTCCACCTCGTGCAGGGCGGTGTAGGTGCAGCCGTGTTCGTTGGGGCTGCCGTTGATGAGCAGGACTTTCATACGCGTTTCTTTCAAATGTTCTTACCTAAATTGTATGCTTTCTCCAACGAGGGATGCCCGGCAATGTCGCCCACCCGCATCACGCCTCCGGCATACACCTCACCCAGATTCTCCCAACCGAGGTGACGCAGCAAGGCATGATAG
This sequence comes from uncultured Lachnospiraceae bacterium, assembly GCA_947178125.1. Lineage (GTDB taxonomy): Bacteria > Bacillota > Clostridia > Lachnospirales > Lachnospiraceae > UBA3282. Next base: position 12,662 of record CAMWXB010000085.1, read on the forward strand.
TAGTGTTCCACAGGCTCGAAGTTGTCCGGCGTGTCACCTTCTGCCGCCATGAGCAGGACGCAGTGCTGCATGGGCGTATGGTATTCGGGACTCTTTTCCGTTACGGCAAACAAACGGTCGATGACGGCTTTAAGTTGTGCCGTGATGCTCCAGTAATACATCGGCGAGGCAAGCACCAGCACGTCAGCCGTTTCGTAGTACGGATAGATCATCGCCATGTCGTCTTTCTGCACACATGGGCATTGCGCATCGCGTCCGCCGCCCAGACACCCCAGACAGGGATGGATGTCCATTCGTTGCAGGTCGAATACCTCTACCGTATGTCCAGCCTCTTCCGCGCCTTGCTTGAAGGCGTCCACCAGTCCTGCCGTATTGCCTTTCTGCCGGGGGCTTCCGTTGAGTATGACTATTTTCTTTCCCATGCCTCCTATCTTTTTTGAATCGTATTCGAATTCTGATTGTAGGCTTTGGCGACGCATTTCCATTCGCCGTCGATTTTCAGCAGCAACAGATAATCGGTGAAGTCGATACGGCCTCCCCAGCTCTCTTCGAGTACGCGGACGACAGCCAGTGTCTCCTCGACGGCTACCACGTCGATCCGCGCCTTGAACTTCTCTCCTGCGGCGACCGAATCGACATTGCGGTAGAACTGTTCGATACTTCCGTGCTCCAGTTTCCCGTCCAGATAGCCGAACAGAACGGCCTCGTCGGTGAACAACTCTTTCGCATAACAGCTGTCGCCTTCGGCGACGCTCTTTACGAACTTCATGGCAGCGGCTTCCACTGCTTTGTATTCTTCAATACTTGCTCTCATAACTTTTTGTTTCTGTTAATTTCCCGCAAAGTTATATGGTAATGACAATGTCTGCAAGTACCGAAAAATTATTCATATACCGAATTATTTTTCAGTATATCCTCATTACGGATGATTATGTTTACCTTTGCACTTATAACAACAAAAAGAGATGTACGAAAGAAAGATACCCGTTGATTTGAGTTGCCCTTTGCGGCTGACGATGAGCCTGATCGATTCCAAATGGAAGTCTTGTATTTTGGACGAATTGCGCGATGCTCCCATGCGCCCGAGCGAGTTGCACAAGGCGCTACCCGAGGCTGCGCCACGCGTGCTCGACCTGCAACTGAAAGAGTTGGTGGATGACGGTCTCGTGACCAAGACCATTTATCCCGAACTGCCGCCGCGTTCGGAATATTCCATCACGGAACTGGGACGATCACTCCTGCCTATCCTCGATGCCATGATTGCGTGGGGAGAGACCAACAAGGCGGCCTATGTAAAAGAGGAAGAAGGCGTCAAGACCTACAAGGTAACCATGGCCGATGCTGAAGGGAAGACTTCGGACGTGCTCTTCAACGAAAAAGGCGAGGTGCTGCCTGCCGAAGAGCAGAAGTAAACGACATCCGACCGTTGCTCTTCGATGCAAAGAGCAGAGTTATGAAAATAGCCGTTCATCATTGCAATGATGAACGGCTATTTTCATTCTTTCGCTCCGCCGCGACGATACAGGAATCGGGCCAATCCAAACAGGTAACGCCGGAAGCCCGGACGATAGGTCAGCAGGCGGTCGAACCAACTTAGATGCGGAGCAATGAATTTCACTACCAGTCCGACATATATCATGGCGAAAAGCGTTCCGATACCGATAACATTCCATTGCCAGCTTCCGAAAAAGAGATAACATCCGGCAACGGCAAGCAGTACGAGGGTCGTATCCACCCATATCTTTACTTTGGCGAAAGGACGCTTCGTTACCTGACTGACGGTAATGGAAATGCCCTCACCCGGCATGGTTACCGAGCCGCACCGCACCTCGAAGGCAATGCCGATGCCCATGATGGTACATCCTGCGAACTGGACGAATATTTGCGAAAGCAAGGTCGTGCATTCCAGACCGGCTGTCAATGCCATGTTAATGTCTATTAGCCAGCCGAATACGAATCCGATAACAAGCTGGAAGAGCTGCATGGGGTCGAAATTGCGGCGCAGGATGAGTATCTGGCAAAATACCAGGATAAAGTTCATCGCAATCGTGTACCCGCCGATTGTCCATTCGGGGACACGGCTTATCGGTCCCGCCAGCGAAAAGACGAACGGCAGCGAGGAGATTACGCTGCTGCCCAAAGATGATTTTACACATAGAACGACTCCCAATGTCATCAGATACAATGAAATCAGGAGCAGGAGATGTTGCCAGAGGAATGATATCGCTTTTTCTTTATTTGTCATAACATATAATATTTCAATCTTCTATTACAGATAGATATTTTCAAGTTGCAAAGATACGGAAAATTCAAGAAACACTGTGTGTCCGAACAAGATATTCTACCTGAAATATTAATATTTAGCGGACACAACGCACGCTAAAACCGCGCTGCTTACCGTAGCCATTGGTCACATTCAAACTACCGCTAACGAAGTACAGGTAGTACGCGTTGCCAGAACTGCTCGCAACTGACGGCCAATAGTCCCCGCGCGTACCCGCGAGGTTCAACGAACCGGACGAGTAGTAGCGGTAACCGACAGCGGGAAACTTCACGGAATAAGAGAAGTGTTATTGGTTGGGCGGTAGGGTTTCGAGGTTAGGTGTTTTTTGTTTCGGGAAGATTTGCACCGCATGGCTTTCCGCACCGGCAGGGCGGCGAGGCACGAGCCGCAACGGGCCGACCCTCCCCCCGCGGAGGCCCGTAATCCTGTCACGTAATTGTAGGCAGTGACTAAGGGGCGACGGTGATGCGCGTCACTTTCATGCTTGCCTCCGCAGGCTCGGCCCGTGACTCCTTCATGCTAAAGGGGGGTTAAGTGCGCAGCCCGAGCAGCCGCCCCGCCATCACAGGCATAAAGCCAAACCGCAAGTTGCAAAGCATTGCCAAAAGCTACAAAGCCTTGCCGAAATACAGCCAAAACGCCCCGCCTGTTTCACGCCTCACGGCCGAATTTCATCACGCCCCATTCCGCGCCGGCAGGGCGGCGAGGTACGAGCCGCAACGGGCCTCGCCTCCCCCCGCGGAGGCCCGTAATCCCGCCACGCAATTG
>CAMWXB010000086.1 GCA_947178125.1 uncultured Lachnospiraceae bacterium
GAGATATCTTTTTGGGGAAACGGGGCTAAAAAGTGCTATTTCCCGACAGCCCCTTATAATCCCTATCTCGCGAACTGGCTCTGATAGAGGTCCGCATAAAATCCTTTCATAGCGAGCAGCGTCTCATGATTTCCCTGTTCAATGATATTTCCGTCCTTCATGACAAGGATGACATCCGCTTCCCGAATCGTGGAAAGCCGATGGGCTACAATAAAACTGGTCCGCCCTTTCATCATCGTGGCAAATGCCTCCTGAATCTTAATTTCCGTTCTTGTATCGATAGAGGATGTTGCCTCATCCAGAATCAACATCGGCGGCAGGCACAACATGACTCTCGCAATACATAACAACTGTTTTTGTCCCTGTGAAAGATTACCGCCATCCTCAGTGATTACCGTATCGTAAGCATTCGGCAGCCGTTTGATAAAGCTGTGCGCATGGGAAGCTTTGGCCGCAGCGATCATTTCTTCATCCGTTGCATCGGGTTTTCCCATAATGAGATTTTCCCGTATCGTTCCCGCTTTCAGCCAAGTCTCCTGTAATACCATGCCGTAACTTTCCCGAAGGCTCTGCCTCGTCATCTTTCTGATATCATGGCCGCTCACAAAGATAGCGCCGGCGTCCACGTCGTAGAAACGCATCAAAAGATTAATAACGGTCGTTTTTCCGCATCCGGTAGGACCGACTATCGCGATTCTCTGTCCCGGCTTCACAGCCAGATTAAAGTGCTGAATCAGCTTTTTATCCGGTACATAGGAGAATGAAACATCCTGTAATGTCACTGTGCCATCCACCTGCTTCAGCACGACTGCATTTTCCGCTTCCGGAATCTGAGGCTCTTCTTCTATCAACTCAAAAATTCTGGCGGCGCAGGCAAGCGCATTCTGCAGTTCCGTCACAACACCGGATATTTCGTTAAAAGGCTTCGTATACTGGTTCGCATAACTCAAAAAACAGGAAAGCTCTCCCACGCTGATACCACCCCGAATTACAAATACCGCACCGCTGATCGCCACGCCCGCGTACACAAGATTATTGACAAACCTCGTTGACGGATTGGTGATCGAGGAAAAAAAGATAGCCTTGAGCGAAGCGTTCTGCAGGCGGTCATTAATCTCGTCGAATTTTTCCAGCGACTCATCCTCATGGGAAAAAGCCTGCACGATTTTCTGGTTTCCCACCATCTCATCGATAAAAGCCGTCTGCTCGCCTCTCGTTTCGGACTGCAGCTTGAACATCGTAAATGTCTTTTTCGCAATAAAGGCCGCCACAAGAAAAGAAAGCGGTGTGATCAATACAACAACGCCCGTTATTCCGACGTTGATGCTGAGCATAAAGCCCAATGTCCCAAGAATCGTAATGACACCGGTAAAGAACTGCGTAAATCCCATTAACAGGCCATCAGCGAACTGGTCTACATCTGCGATAACGCGGCTCACGATTTCCCCATAAGAATGCCCGTCAATATATTTTAAGGGCAGAATTTCGATTTTATGAAAAGCTTCGTTGCGGATATCCTGAACGATACGATAAGCCATCTTATTATTGCAGACGTTCATCAGCCACTGGGAGAACGCAGTAATTAAAATAACAACTGCCATTTTTTGTAAGATTGCGAGAATCCCCGGAAAATCAACCAGCCCTTTTGCCAGAATCAGATCTATTGCGTTTCCTGTCAGAATCGGCAAATATAAAGTAAGAGCCACTGTCACCGCCGCTGCCACAATCGACAGAACAAGATAAATCCAGTATTTTTGAATATAATGAAGTACCTTTTTCAAAGTCTCCGCCTGTTTCGCTCCTGTTTGTTTCATTTCGATATTATCCCCCTTGCTCAAGTTCAGCGTGAAAAAGATTTGCTGCACAAATCGTAGAAGACCTTAACGTATCACCTTCAGGTGAAACCTAAGCATTCCCATTGGCGTGCGTTTTAGAACTTCTTTTCACCCTAGGATTGTGAGTAATGAATTTCCTGATAGACCTCGCAGCTGCGCAGCAGTTCTTCGTGCGTTCCGAGTCCCACAATATGGCCGTCTTCGAGCACAATGATCTGGTCCGCATACTGAATGGATGACGTTCTCTGAGATACAATAAAAACAGTTGTTTTTTCTCCCATCCCACGGATTGCCTTACGCAGTCTGGCATCGGTCGCATAATCCAATGCGGACGCGCTGTCATCCAGAATCAGGATTTCCGGCTGTTTTACGACCGCCCTTGCAATCGTCAGCCTTTGCCGCTGTCCGCCCGACAGATTTTTGCCGCCCTGTGCAATCGGCTCATCCAGACCTTTCGGTTTCGCATCAACGAACTCTTTGGCCTGGGAGATTTCCAGCGCTCTGTTCATTTCCTCTACCGTTGCCTCCGGTTTACCCCAGCACAAATTCTCTCTGATCGTTCCCTGAAAAAGAACCGCTTTCTGCATGACCATACCGATTTTATCCCGCAGTTCTTCCATTCCGTAATTTTTTACATCTTTACCGTCTATTCTGACTGTTCCCCGCGTCGCATCGTAAAAACGGGGAATGAGGTGCACGAGCGAAGATTTTCCCGAGCCCGTACCACCGATAATGCCGACTGTCTGGCCTTTTTTTACCTTAAAATCAATATCGGTCAAAGATTCCGCCCCGGCTCCCCGATAGGTCAGACCCACATGGTCAAATTCTACTACATAAGGGGACGTGCTTCCCGATATCCCTTTATAATCCATCTTCCGCTCATCCGTATGTTCTTCCGCATTCCGGCTGTCCGAATCTGCCCATTCCATGCTGGATTGCAAATCAAAGACGCTCTGGATGCGGTTTGCGCAGGCTAGAGCTTTCGTAATGGTAATGATGAGATTGGCAAGCTTTACGAGTTCAATTAAAATCTGGGACATATAATTGACGAGCGCCACCACTTCACCCTGCGTAATATAGCCGGTATCGACCCGAACCGCGCCCGTATAGATCAGAACAATCGTTGCCACATTGACAATGATGTATGTGACCGGATTGGTCAACGCAGATATTTTTCCGACGAACAGCTGCATATGAGTCAATGCGCTGTTGCTCTGTTCAAATTCCGCTGTTTCCTGTTCTTCTTTATGGAACGCACGGATGACCCGCACACCGGTCAGATTTTCTCTCGTTTTCCCAAGCACCTTATCGAGTCCGGCCTGCACCTTTTTATACAAAGGCATCGTAATCATCATAATGCCAAATACGACAACGGAAAGCAGCGGAATCGTCACAACGAAAACGAGTGCCGCCTTTACATCAATCGTAAACGCCATGATCATCGCACCGAATACGATAAACGGAGAACGCAGGAACAGACGCAGCACCATATTAACGCCATTCTGCACCTGATTGGCATCAGAAGTCATACGCGTGATCATCGTAGAAGTCCCCAGCGTATCCATTTCGGAAAAAGATAGTTCCTGAATATGTTTAAATAACGCGTGTTTCATTTTCGTTGAAAAGCCGACAGCTGCTTTTGCAGCAAAATACTGCGCGGTAATGGAACAGGTCAGCCCGACCAGGCCGAGCAGTATGAGCACACCGCCCATCTTCAGCACATAGGGAACGTCCGCCTGCGCGATTCCGCGGTCAATGACCGCCGCCATAACGAGCGGTACAAACAGTTCAAAACCCGCCTCCAGCATTTTAAAGAGCGGCGCAAGAACCGTTTCTTTCTTATAATCTTTTAAGAACACCAGTAATTTCTTCATTTTCCCTGTTACCCCTCTGATTTTTCAGTTCAAAACAGCAGTTCAACTTTCATCAAACTGCTGTCCCTTTTCTTTCCGCATATCAGCTTTTATTCCGCATCTCACTGCATAAAATCCGCCGTTTGCTGCATTATCTCTTCACTCAGTCCGATGACCTGTTTTGATGGTATATAATCCTCTTCCGCATACAAAAGTTCATGCAGCATCACAACATTTTCTTCCAGTGTTGTCGGTATGATACAGTCCCCTTTGCTTCCGATCGTCGCATTCGTGCGCTCGCTCTGGAAAGGAAATCCTTCCGATGCAACGACATTATATTCCGCCACTGTTCCGAGCACACTGATAATTTCATTGACGTTCAGCGATGTATTGACGGAAGGCAGTACTGCCGTTACCACATCGCCCAGTGTCGTGAGAGAAGCATCCTTTGCCTTGAGCATCATTGCGCCAAGAACATCTCTCTGCCTTTCTGCGCGTCTGAAATCGTCGCCCTTTGTATAACGGATGCGGCAATAGGCTGTCGCCTGCATACCATTCAATGTCTGTATGCCCGGCTCCGTTACCGGGATATAATCGACACCCATCTCTTCCGCCATGCAGAGCTGGTAATTGTTCAAATGGTTGATTTCCGATTCCGTAATCTCGATTTCAATCCCGCCAAGACAATCGATTGCATCGATCAATCCGCTGAACCCGACCGTTACATAATCGGTAATATCCATATCCAGATTCATATTCAGCATGGTGATTGCCTGTTCCGGGCCGCCCTTTGCATAAGCGCCATTACATTTATTATAGCTGTCATTTCCAAGGTTCAAATAAGTATCCCGGTATACGGATATCAGTTTGATCTCATGCGTATCCTGATTAATGCTCGCAATAATGATGGTATCGCTCCTTGTTCCTCTGCCAAGCTCTCCATCGCGCGCATCTACACCGAACAGCGCAATATTTCGATATCCCTTTTTGACCTCTTCTACCTCTTCCTGCTCTTTTTCTATTTTCGTTTCTACAACTTCTTCGTTAATGACGATATTCTCTTCATCGATTGCTGTACGCTCAATTTCATTCGTTGTCGCTGTAATCACATATAATACCCCAATCGCGATTATCAGGACCAGAACTTCTACTATCAAAAGCGGGACACTCAGTTTCCATTTCTTTTGACCATTCATAGCGGCTCCTTAATTTCTACATTTTACAGTGGAACAATCTATTTTATCACATAAAAAGGAATTTGAACATATCAAACAGTTCTTTGTTCACAATTTATTAATAAATGTCATACTTATGTCATATTCTTATCTATCCGCATCAGTTCAGACAAAATGAAATAGCATCCTGAACCGAAGAAACACCGATAATTTTCACATCTTTTACATTCTTTAACTGGTTTTCACATACTTTAGGAATCATACAGGTCGTATATCCCAGTCTGGCTGCTTCCTGAATGCGCTGCCCGATCATGCTGACGCTCCGCACTTCACCACTCAGACCGATTTCTCCAAATGCCGCCATTTTATCGTCAATCGGACGGTTCTTAAAGCTGGAAGCGACCGCCATTGCTATCCCCAAGTCGATTGCCGGCTCCACAATTTTCATGCCGCCCGCCAGATTCACATAAGCATCACAATCAGCCATCTGAAGCCCCACTCTCTTTTCAAGGACAGCCATCAGAAGATTTACCCTGTTAAAATCGGTCCCGTTCGCCTGTCTTCGCGGAAAACCGAAATTCGTACGACAGACTAACGCCTGAATCTCAAAGAGAATCGGTCTCGTTCCTTCCATCGAACAGGATACGATAGAACCGCTCGCACCTTCCGGCTTTCCATCCAGCATAAATTCGGAAGGATTAGCCACCTCCACGAGTCCCTTTTCCTGCATTTCAAAAACACCGATTTCATTCGTAGAGCCAAAACGATTCTTAACCCCCCGCAAGATCCGGTAAGAGGCATGTCTGTCTCCTTCAAAATACAACACCGTGTCCACCATATGCTCCAGTACGCGGGGGCCTGCCACAGTTCCCTCTTTCGTCACATGGCCGACGATAAAAATCGAGGTTCCCATGCCCTTTGCGAGCTGTAAAAAAACATTCGTCGCTTCCCGTACCTGAGAAACGCTTCCCGGTGCCGACGAAACCTCTTCCTGGTACATCGTCTGGATAGAATCAATAATCGCAATATCCGGTGCAAGATGCCGGATAGTCTCCTCTATCATTCCCAGATTTGTCTCACATAACAGAAAAAGATTCTCTCCGAATTCGCCGATGCGGTTCGCCCGGATCTTAATCTGCTTTAATGATTCCTCGCCGGATATATACAATACTTTCCGTCCATCCAGCGCCATATACCGGCACACCTGCAAAAGAAGCGTGGACTTGCCGATTCCCGGATCGCCGCCCACAAGAAGAAGAGAGCCGGGCACAATGCCGCCTCCCAAAACTCTATCCAGTTCCGGCATATGGGTGGTCATTCTTTCTTCATCGCCCAGGGTGATTTCCGAAAGTCTCGAGGGTTTTTCCGCTTCCCGCTTCGACCGTCCCGCCATGCCAAGACCTGCTTCTTTTGTCTTTATTTTCTCTTCCACAAAGCTATTCCATTCTTTACACCCCGGACACTGTCCCATCCATTTAGAGGATTCGTACCCGCAGTTTTGGCAATAGAATACCGTTGTCATTTTCGCTTTTGCCATAAGACCTCTTATTTTGTAATCTGAACGCTGACTTCGCCGCTTCCCGCAAGCTCCACGCTGAGATTCAGTTTTCCGGCCAGATTCGTTTTCATTCTGCCGATGGATTCACCGTTGAGCAGAACGTCATATTCCGTTTCATCTTCCAGACCTACCGTAATCTGCGCATCCTCATCGCCTTCCACCTGGAAGCTGACGCCGTTTTCTTTTTCAACAAAATTACTGACGCTCGTGCCAGGTACGGATTCATATGCAAAAAGACCGTTCTTCTCGAGTTTTGTAATGCTCTTATAGGTCTTGACTTTCCATAAATCCCCTGCACATTCAAAATTTTCCACCTTTGCCTTTGCATCCAGCTTATGATTGCCAAAACTGATCGCGTTGTCCTTTTCTGCACGAATTAATTCTTCTATAATAGCCATTGCCATTTCCTCCTGCGTTCTTTTATTTCTTATCCTCGTACTTTGTAAACTACCTTCTTATTTTTCAAAACGGCAGACACCCTGTCGCCGCCCTTGACAGCCCCGATAAGGATTTCCTCTGCCAGCGTATCCTCGATTTCCGTCTGGATTGCCCGCTTCATCGGCCTCGCTCCCATCTTGGCATCCGTATATTTCTCCACGATATATTCCTTTAATGCGGGAGAGACTGACAATTCAATCTCCATTTGCCGCCTGCACCGTTCCACCAGGTTCTTGGATAACATCGTTACGATCTGTTTCATATTATCGCGGTTCAGCGGATGGAATACCATGATTTCATCGATTCTGTTGATGAACTCCGGCTTGAAGATCCGCTTGACTTCTTCCATCACATTTTCTTTCATCTTGTCATAGTTCTGCTTCTCGGAATTTGCAGAGGAAAAACCGAGATTCTTCGGCTCCATGATTCTCTGGGCCCCGGCATTGGAAGTCATGATCAGAATCGTGTTCTTGAAACTCACTTTCCGTCCTTTGGAATCCGTGATATGCCCGTCGTCGAGCACCTGCAGTAAAATGTTAAAGACATCGGGATGAGCCTTCTCTATTTCATCAAACAAAACAACAGAATAGGGATTTCTCCTGATTTTCTCGCTGAGCTGTCCGCCCTCTTCAAATCCCACATATCCCGGCGGCGAACCGATCATCTTGGAAACCGAATGCCCTTCCATATATTCCGACATATCGACACGAATCAGAGCGTTCTCCGAACCGAACATCGCTTCTGCGAGCGCCTTGCTCAGCTCCGTCTTTCCAACACCGGTAGGCCCAAGGAACAGGAAAGAACCTATCGGTCTGTTCGGGTCCTGTAAGCCGACGCGTCCTCTCCGCATGGCCCGTGCTACGGCTTTCACCGCTTCTTCCTGGCCGATGACACGCTCGTGAAGAATGGATTCCAGTTTTAAAAGGCGTTCGGACTCTTTTTCCGCCAGCTTCTGCAGTGGAATTTTCGTCCATAGGGAAACGACTTCCGCAATCTCGTTCTCGCCAATCACATAATCCCGCCGTACATCATCTTTTTCCATGCGCTTCAGCGCACGCTCATATTTTTTGATCAGCGCATCCTGTTTCTTTTTCAGTTCTCCCGCTTGTGTAAATGCTTCCATACGGATAGAGCGCTCTATCTGCAAGTCCGTTTTCTGAATTTCCTCCGCCAGTTCTTTCAGCTTATCCGGCTGTTTCGCACCGCCTAAACGCACTGCCGCAGCCGCCTCATCAATCAGGTCGATAGCCTTATCGGGCAGATTTCTGTCATTGATATATCTTGCCGACAAAACGACGGCAGCCGATATTGCTTCCGGCATAATGGTCACTCTGTGATGTTCTTCGTATTTATGGGCAATGCCCTTTAAAATATTTTCAGCCTCCTCAATGGTCGGTTCTTCTACCGTTACCGGCTGGAACCGCCGCTCAAGCGCCGCGTCCCGCTCGACATACTTCCGGTATTCCGCGATTGTGGTCGCACCGATGAGCTGGATTTCCCCTCTTGCAAGGGAAGGTTTCAGGATATTCGACGCATCGATTGCGCCCTCCGCTCCGCCGGCCCCGATGATCGTGTGCATTTCATCCAGAAAAAGGATGATATTACCGTCTTCAATCACTTCTTTAATCACTTTTTTGATCCGCTCTTCAAACTCACCCCGGTATTTACTGCCCGCTACCATGCCGGACAGATCCAGTGTCATGACCCTTTTCTCCTGTACGGTAAAAGGCACATCCCCACTCACAATACGCATTGCCAGACCTTCTACGACGGCCGTTTTTCCAACCCCCGGCTCTCCAATCAGACAGGGATTATTCTTCGTTCTCCTGCTCAAGATCTGTACCACCCGGCGGATTTCATCCTCCCGCCCGATGACCGGGTCAAGCTTCCCTTCTCTTGCAAGCGCCGTCAGGTCCCTGCTGTACTGCTCCAAAGTCGAAACCGCATTTTTCTTTTTCTGTTTTTTCCCTAAATCCTCTTTATATAAAGATTTGTCCTCTCCCATAGCCGTCAGGACTTCCACATACAATTTCTGTATGGAAATTCCCATCGTATTCAAAAGTCTGACCGCTACATTTTCCCCTTCCCGAAGCATCGCGAGCAAAATATGCTCCGTTCCGGTCTTATCACTGTGAAAACGTTCTGCCTGCCGGTGCGCTTCCTCCAGAACTTTCTCCGCCCTGGGTGAATAACCGTCCCTCTCCGCCAGCATGACCGTGCTTTCCGGTGCAATCAGATCTTTGATCAATTCTTTCAACTGCTGCATTTCCACGCCGTTTTCCATCAACACCGTAGCGGCAACTCCTGTATTCTCACGCAGAAGACCGAACAGAATATGTTCCGTTCCCACATAACTTTGTTTCAGATTCCTGGCCGCACGTTCAGCCAGCGCTAACGCCATTTTCGCCTTATCCGTAAATTGTGGCCGCATGATCATAATCCTCCATACTCCTCATATATTTCATCGATAAGGGAATGCACCTCTTCCCTCGAAATATTTTTGCAGACAGCCTTTGCAAGAATGACCTGCAAAGCTTCCCGCACTTCTTCCAAAGCCTGAATCTTATCAATATCGACTGCAATGACGGCCCCACGCCTTCTGTCCACTTTCACAAAGCCTTCCTGTTTCAGCACGGAATATGCCTTATTGACCGTGTGCATATTAATCCCGATATTTTCTGCCAGCTGCCTTACCGACGGAAGCGCATCTCCCTCCCGGAATCTGGAAGTTGCAATTCCCAGTACGATCTGATTCCTGAGCTGTAAATATAAAGCCTCATCGCTGTTAAAATCAATTTCTATGACCATATGCGCCTCCATTTCAGCACATCTTAGTTCCCTGCTGTCTGACAAAGAGACGGTCCAATTGCAACCGCCCCATTGATACAGCCCGTGCCGGACCGCCGCCTTTCCACAGAGCCGCCGCCCTACATATCTTTATCCTTCCTGTTCAGAAATTCGAACTCAAATTCATCATCATCCATCATGAAGTTCTTGGCTTTCCGCTTCGTTCCTGTTTTTACCGAAACATCAACATCCTCTTCGTATCTGACCTCTCTGTCAGGCGCCTGACGCCGTCCTTCCGACGTTCTTCTGGCCTCGGTAGAACGTCTTGCTTCCGTACTGCGTCCCGAACTCTGACTTCTTCTGCCTTCGGAAATTCTTCCCGTATCCTCTGAACGCCTCGCTTCCGGTCTCCTTACAGCCTGCCGTCCTTCCGACGTCCTTCTTCTTGCTTCTGACGGTTCTTCGCGCTCTTCACGCCTTCTTCTGGCGGTACCTTCCCGCCCTCTTCTTCTATCGTCTTCCTCATCCTCATCCTCGTCATCTTCGTCTTCGTCGTCATCCTCTTCATAAGAAGCATCCCGCAGCTTAAAGACCAGAATCGTTATCACGACTGCCAGCAGAACGATGGCGCCAATCAAAGCAATGATGATAATACGCTGTCTGGAAATTGTTTTGGCATCGATGGACTGATTGACATCCAGTGCATTGATCATATCAAATATCTCGCTGAGTTTTCGGTCAAACGCCCTCTCTCCTGTGTTGTCACGAAGATACCACTCATACTCGCCTTCGCTGTTCGGCTGATAAACAAGTTCATAATCCTCTTTTACTTCCGGTTCCGGCTCGCCCACCGGTTCCTCACCCGGTTCCTCCTGCGGCTGTTCTTCCGGCGCCTGTACCGGAACCATATCGCCAAGCGTCACCAGATCGGAACGCACATAACCGGTCTTCTCCGTTCCGTCCGCTCCTGTAAAAGTAATATAATACCACAGTTTATCGCTCCCGTTCGTCTGCCCGCTGATAATGACCTGCGAACCGTCCGGAAGAGATTCCACCGTATTTTTGCTCGTGGAAGCTCCCGTTCTGATTTTGGCCGCTCTTACTTTAATCGTAGCATACTGGGCGTCCACTGGTGTTTCCGGCCCAATCTCCGCCCCCGGTGCAGCCCCCGCGCTGCCTGCCTCCTGTGCGGCATCCGAACCGCCTTCCTTTTCAACCAGATCAGAACGTACATAGCCGATTGTATTGGCATCCACCTGGATTTCATACCAAACGCTTCCTGCAGCATCCGTCACTTCATTATTGATGGTCACTACAGTCCCCTGGGATGAAGTCGCTACCGGAGCGCTGTTCGTATCCGCCGACTGCCGGATGATTGCCGAACCAACTTTTATTTTGCCTGTTCCGGCGGCCTGACTCATAAACTGCCCGTTCAGAAAGAACAACACAGCGCAGACCGTTACCAATACCCCCCTTATCACACTGCTCTTACTATGTTTCCACTTTTTTTCCATTCTGATACCTCGTATCTTTCTTTTGTGTTCCCGATTTTATCTATTGCTCACGTTCAAAACGCTTCGCACCTTCTTCGCCGCGGCGGTGTTCCATTCCAAAGCCAGCTATCATCTTTTCATTTCTCGAATTTTTCTTCTCCGCCATCGCCTTATTATATGCGGGCTCACATTTACTGCAGACTCTCCCCGCCCGAATGCTCGCACCGCACATTTCGCATTTCATAAAAGAATTAGAACCTTCCGCAATCTCCAGCCTTGATTCTTTGAGCATCGTACGGATTGTTTTCTGTTTTACCCCGGTCGCTTCCGACACCTGCGCCGCAGTCGCACCTGCATGCTTTTCCACATAATTGCGTACTTTACCATAATCATCATATGCCACATACTTACAATCTTCGCACCGATACTCCCCGCAGCCTTTAAATTTCATATCTCCGCCGCATTCCGGACACTTCGACGGCTTGTTATATACGTCCAAATCCTGAAAATCTATTAACTGATTCATGAATACTCCCCCTTTTATCCCCTACACTAGTCTTTACACCCTTATTTTTCCTGATACTGCAAAATCTTATTTTTCAGCTTCGTCAATCGCTTTTCCGATATCCCTTCGCATATACTTATTATCGAAATCAATCCATTCCGTTGCCGCATACGCATTGGCTCTCGCTTCCTGCAAAGTTGCTCCGGTCGCTGTTACGCCCAGCACCCTTCCGCCATTCGTCACGATTCCCTGTTCCGTCAGCTTCGTGCCGGCATGGAAACAGTAATACCCTTCTTTGTTCTCAAACCGCTCCAGCCCTCTGATTGGAAGACCTTTTTCGTAGGAAAGCGGATAACCGTCTGATGCCAGAATCACACAGACCGCCGCATTATCCTCAAAAACGAGTTCTGTCTGTTCCAGCGTACCGTCAATACAGGCATCAATCACATCCAGAATATCGTTCTTCATCCGCGGCAGTACGACCTGTGCTTCCGGGTCCCCAAAACGGGCATTGTATTCCAACACTCTCGGTCCCTTCTCCGTCAGCATCAGTCCAAAAAAGATGATTCCTTTAAACGGCCTTCCCTCTGCTGCCATCGCATCGACCGTCGCCTGATAAATATGCTTCCGACAGAAATCATCCACCTCTTCCGTATAAAAAGGACTCGGTGAAAAGGTTCCCATCCCGCCCGTGTTCAATCCCTGATTTCCATCCTGGGCGCGCTTGTGATCCTGTGCCGATGACATGATGCGGATTGTCTTTCCATCCACAAAGGAAAGAACAGAAACTTCCCGCCCCGTCATAAATTCTTCGATTACCATCCGATTACCCGCAGTACCGAATTTTTTATCCTCCATGATGGTCCTTACGCCGTCTTTCGCTTCTTCCAGGGTGTTACAGATCAAAACACCTTTTCCGAGGGCAAGACCGTCTGCCTTGAGCACGACCGGCATCGCCGCCGTTTCCAGATAGGCGAGCGCCGCCTGCGGATCATCAAATGTCTCATATGCCGCCGTCGGAATGTTATATTTTTTCATCAAATCTTTGGAAAAAGCCTTGCTGCCTTCCAGAATCGCCGCATTTTTCCGCGGGCCAAAGGCACGAAGCCCCGCCGCTTCCAACTCATCCACCAGTCCGCCGACCAGCGGATCGTCCATGCCGACAATTGTAAGGTCAACAGCTTTCTCTTTCGCAAAAGCGACGATTTTATCGAACTCCATCGCACCGATCGGCACGCATTCCGCAATCTGTCCGATTCCCGCATTTCCCGGTGCGCAATAAATCTTATCTGCTCTCCCGCTCCGGGCAACGCTCATCGCAATCGCGTGTTCCCGGCCGCCTCCGCCTACAATGAGTATTTTCATTTTAATAACCATGCCTTTCCGTCTTCTATCCTGACCCTGCCATTTGCAATCGCGTCGATCGCCTGCGGCAGAATCTGCCACTCCGCCTGCTCCATCACTCTCTTCTGTAAAGACTCCGGCGTATCCTCTTCCTCTACCATGACTGCCTTCTGGAAAATGATCGGTCCCGTATCCGTTCCCTCATCGACAAAATGCACTGTCGCACCAGTCACCTTTACGCCCCGCTCCAAAGCCTTCTCATGGACTTTCAGGCCATAATAGCCCTTCCCGCAAAAAGACGGTATCAGTGACGGATGAATATTGATGATCCGGTTTCTGTAGTTTTGAATCATTTTTTCCGGAAGCACCACCAAAAAACCGGCGAGCACGATCAAATCCGGTTGTTTTTCCTCTACCGCCTGCAAAAAAGCTTCATGAAACTGCTCCCTGTCCGCATATTCTTTCGGTGATACGCAGCATGCGTCGATTCCGGCCGCCCTGGCCCGTTCCAGCGCATACGCATTCCGGTTGTTGCTGATCACACGGACAATCTGCGTATTCGTAATCTCACCGCATGCAATACCATCGATAATGGCCTGAAGATTCGTGCCGCCGCCGGATACACATACGAGTATTTTTAACATTTTCAGCATAAGGTAACTCCCTTTTCTCCTGCAAAAATCTCCCCGATATGATATGGCGTCTCCCCGGCTGCCCGAACAGCTTCCATGACCTTCGCCGTATCTTCTTTCTCTACCGCAAGTACCATGCCAAGTCCCATATTATAAGTATTATACATCATTTTTTCTTCCAGATTGCCTGTCTTCTGCAATAATCTGAAAATCGGCAGAATCGGGTAACTGTCTTTCTTTATCTGCGCATTGACCCCTTCCGGCAGCATCCGCGGAATATTTTCATAAAAACCGCCGCCCGTGATATGGCTGCATCCTTTTATCGTAATGCCCGCTTCCTTAATCGATTTCAATGCTTTTACATATATTTTCGTCGGCTCGATAAGGGCCTCGCCGAGCGTCCGGCCCAGTTCATCATAATAGGTATTCAGGTTTTCTTTCGTCATTTCAAAGACTTTCCTGACAAGGGAAAAACCGTTGCTGTGCACGCCGGAAGATGCAATGCCGATCAGTGCATCACCCGGTCTAATCTGTTCTCCGGTGATCAGGTTCTTCTCATCCACGATTCCTACCGCAAATCCCGCCAAATCGTACTCATCTTCAGGATAAAAACCCGGCATCTCCGCCGTTTCACCGCCGATCAGAGCCGCTCCTGCCTGTATACAGCCGTCGGAAACGCCTTTCACAATCTGCGCGATCTTCTCAGGATAGTTCTTGCCACAGGCAATATAGTCCAGGAAGAACAATGGTTCACCGCCCGCACAGGCAATGTCATTCACACACATGGCGACACAGTCAATACCGACTGAATCATGCTTATCCATCAAAAAAGCCAGTTTCAGCTTGGTTCCGACGCCATCTGTTCCCGACACAAGCGTCGGTTTTTCCATATCTTTCATTTTCGCAAGGGAAAAAGCTCCTGAGAATCCGCCGAGTCCGCCGAGAACTTCCGGCCTTGTCGTTTCCTGCACATATTTCTTCATCAACTCTACTGATTTATAGCCGGCTTCGATATCGACGCCTGCGCTCTTATAATCCATCATGATCATCCTGTTCCTTTCTCGGTCTGCGAATTTGTATCTTCAAACGCTGCAAGCGTCCGCACTTTTTCAGTAATTCTTATAACCGACTTCCTGCAAATGGGCATCCTTTTTCTGAACGCTCTCTTTCAAAGTCTGCGAATAGTCTTTCAACCGCTGCAGCAGCGCCGCATCGGAAGTCGCCAGAATCTTCGCCGCGAGGATACCCGCGTTCTGGCCTCCGTTGATCGCTACCGTCGCTACCGGAATACCGGACGGCATCTGTACAATGGAATAAAGGGAATCCACGCCGCCCAGATCAGAAGTTTTCATCGGTATCCCGATGACTGGCATCGGGAAGATTGCGGCACACATACCCGGCAGATGAGCCGCCTTGCCCGCTCCCGCAATGATCACCTTGAAGCCTTTATCCTCCGCGCTTTTCGCATATTCAAAAAAGACATCCGGCTCCCGGTGCGCAGAAATGATCGTCATTTCATAAGTAATGCCGAGTTCTTCCAGAATATCTGCTGCTTTCGCCATGACGGGCATATCCGAATCACTGCCCATTACAATTCCTACCTGTGCCATCCTAATCCTCCATTCATTCTCAACCTGCGGTATTTGAACGCGAACACAGTCCGCTATGCGCAAGGTACAATATTCACAAGACGAACAAATTCGCGGCTGAAAAATTTATTTTTCAGCCTATCCACAACATCTTGTAGAGAAAAATTTATTTCTTTTTATATTCTACTAGATTTTATGTCAATGCGCAATATGAAAATACGATTTTGCCGATTGCGGCACGGCCTCCGGCCTGACAGGGCATACATGGTTCCT
>CAMWXB010000087.1 GCA_947178125.1 uncultured Lachnospiraceae bacterium
ACGAATCACATCGCCCCCTATTATGGACTATCTATTTCCCGACAGCCCCTTCATCATTTTAATGGTTCGGCTTCCAGGTCTTCGTAGTAGGACGCATCTTCGTTATAATCCATGGATTCTGAGTGGATATCGGTAATGAAGCCGTCTTCCCATGTGAAGATCATATAGCTGTAGATGACGGTATGGTTCTGTAGATATTCTTCCGAACTGAGAAGGGATAACAGGTCGGCCCGTTCAATTTCATTTTCCGTACAGATTTGTTCGATTGTGACAGGGGTTCCGTCAATAAAAAATGTTGGCAGGATTGTCCGGATGGAATCCGTAAAAGGAATCTCATCGGTATGTAACGCCTGATAGGGGCCGTATTCTATGGATGTCTCGATATCATAATCACCGTAAGCGTCCAGAAAGGTCTCCGGGGTATCACCGATGCCGATGCCTTTGCTGGTCGTATTGCTTTCCTGATTTAATTCATAATCCGCTGCCGTTAAGAGCGGCGTTTCTTTTCCGCATGCAGTGAGGAAAAGCATTAAAAGAGGCAGTACAAAAACTGATTTATGGATATTCATGGATGAACCATTCCTTTTTGTTTGGTATATTATAGGAAAATGCTGGAAATCCCTGAAAACAGCGTATCAATACGTTATCTTCAGGGATTTCTACAGGGGCAGTAGGAATCGAACCCACATCGATGGTTTTGGAGACCACTGTTCTACCTTTGAACTATGCCCCTATCTGTAAGATGAAAAAGCTCTTTGTGTAATCACCGAATTGTATTATAACATAGATGGATATGCTTTCGCAAGCCCTTTTTTTAGAGAGCGGAATGTAGTATAATAAAATACAGTTCAGCGGGTATCCTGCCGGAGCAGGGTTCTCTTTGGAGGCACGCTTTCGCTCCGCGACAGATAATTTACGGAGTAAATTTTCTGTTAGATGTCAGCAGGCGCTAAGCTCGAAAAAACCTCGCTAAGCGCTGACATCTCTCAAGGGCCTCTGCCAGAGAGCGCCGCTCCGGCAGGATACCCGCTGAATTGTAAAAAGGATAGAGGGAGGAATTTGTTATGGGAAGACAATGGAGAAATCGTTGCATCGCGGCGGTGTCTATATGTGCGCTGCTTGGGCTTTCGGGCTGTGGAAATGCGGCGGGGCAGGAGACGGCATCTCCTGCAGAAAGTGTGGAAAGCCCGGCTTCACCTGCAGAAAATGCGGGGGAAACGGCAGCCTCGGAGAACGCGGCGGAACCGGAAGGTGCACAGAATACGGAGACAGAAGGCCCGGCGCCGAAGGCGGAATGGCCCGTGGATACGGTCCTTTACGAACTGCCCGCAGAAGCGGAGGAAGCGGATATCTATGTGGAGCCGATTGCGGGTCTGTCGGGAGATTTTATCCGGGGTGTGGATATTTCCAGTGTGCTCGTGGAGGAAAAGAGCGGTGTTGTTTATTATAATGAAGCAGGAGAGGAACAGGACCTTTTTCAGACATTGGCACAAAACGGCGTGAATTATATCCGTGTGCGCGTCTGGAATGACCCTTTTGATGAAGACGGCAACGGCTATGGCGGCGGAAATAACGATACGGCTGCGGCTGCAGAAATCGGCGCACGGGCGGCGAAGTACGGTATGAAGATCTGTGTGGATTATCATTATTCCGATTTCTGGGCGGATCCGAATAAGCAGCAGTGCCCGAAAGCATGGGAGGACATGGCAATCGAGGACAAATCGGAAGCGCTTTATCAGTTCACGAAGGAGAGTCTTTCCGAAATCATCGATGCGGGCGCCGTAGTCGGTATGGTGCAGATCGGAAACGAGATCAATAACGGTATGTCCGGCGAGACCGACTGGACGAAACGGCGGCAGCTGATGCAGGCCGGTTCTAAGGCGGTTCGGGAAATTGCACAGGAAGCGGGACAGGACATTCAGATTGCTGTTCATTTTACGGATGTTTCGGACAAAAGCGGTACGCTTGGCAATGCACAGAAGCTGTTGGAAAAGGAAATCGACTATGATATTTTTGCCGTATCCTATTATCCGTTCTGGCATGGGAGCCTGGAAAATCTGACGGATGTTCTGCAGGAACTTTCGGAAACATATGGGAAAAAAGTCATGGTAGCAGAAACTTCCTATCCCTATACGACAGGGGATGGAGACGGTTCAGCGAACAGTATCGGCGAGAGTGACCTGATACCGGAGTACGCGGCAGGCGTACAGGGACAGACGAACGAAATCCGGGATGTCTGCGCGGCAGTCGCCGATGTGGGAGAAGCCGGACTGGGCGTTTTCTATTGGGAGCCGGCATGGATTCCGGTAGGCGTTTATGAAGAAGACGCGGCGGATGCATCGTCGGTACTTTCGGCGAATCAGGAATCCTGGGAAAAGAACGGGTCCGGCTGGGCTTCCAGTTATGCCGCGGCTTACGACCCGAAAGATGCGGGCGTATACTATGGCGGCAGTTCCTGGGATAATCAGGCGCTTTTCGATTATGAAGGGCATCCGCTGGAATCTTTGAAGGTGTTCAAATACTTACATTGCGGTACAATCGTGGAGCAGGCGGTGGAGAGTATTTTACCGGTGGAGATTAACGTGCCGTTAGAAGCCGAACTCGTTATGCCGGAGACGGTGAGCGTCGTATGTAATGACAGGAGTACCCTGGAAATTCCGGTCCTGTGGGATGCGGCACAGACAGCGGCAATCGACACTTCCGCGAGCGGAACGTATGAAGTGGACGGTTCCTTCATGACAGAGGCGGATTTTAAGGAAGACGCGGCTCCTTCTGCATCCGTCATCGAATTTCTGGAAAACGAAAAGGTCATTGCGAAAGTATCCGTGAACAGGCTGAACATGGTCGCTAACAGCAGTTTTGAGGAAGAAGATACTTCTATGTGGGTCATAACGG
This sequence comes from uncultured Lachnospiraceae bacterium, assembly GCA_947178125.1. GTDB lineage: Bacteria > Bacillota > Clostridia > Lachnospirales > Lachnospiraceae > UBA3282. Next base: position 2,896 of record CAMWXB010000087.1, read on the forward strand.
CAGGCGGCAGCGGCATGACGGATTTTCAGAATAAAGAATCGGATGCGTACAGCGGCGCTATGTCTCTGCATTATTATTCCACCGGCGAGGTTTCCTTTACGGTCGAGCAGACCATTACGGGGCTTGTGCCGGGAACTTATGAATTTGGGCTTTATCTGCAGGGCGGCGATGCCGGAGACAATGCGGAAATGTATATTTATGCCGATAATGGAAAAGAGAGGCTGACGGAGGATACCGGCGTGGCGGGCTGGTGTAACTGGCAGGAGCCTGTAATCTCGGATATTACGGTAGGTGAGGACGGCACGTTGACCGTCGGTGCGTCCATCAGCTGTGCGGCCAAGGGCTGGGGTACGCTGGATGATTTTTATCTGTATCAGGTGAAATAGAGGAAACGGTAAAATAAAAGAAAAAGCAAAGTAAACGGCATCATAAAAAAATTTAGAGCGTTCCGTTTTTTGGAGCGCTCTAAATCCTTTTTCAGTTATTTTTCCGGTTGTTATTCTTTCTGGTTATTTCTTTTTTACGGGAATCCAGATTTCCGCATAGTAGTTCTCATCGTTTATGCCGTTTGCATATTCCTGTGGGTTGTTATACATTTCAATGCAGTAGCCGGCCGCAAATTCGTATTCTTTAAGCGCCGGAAGCCATTCCGAGAAAATCCTGGTATTTATGCCGGACATGGAGTTCGGAAGAGCGCCCCTGCAAGGGAAAACTGCCCAGGTGAGTGCGGGGATCGTGACAGTCGTGAAGCCTTCCGGCACATTGCGCGCAGGATTGTATAAATCGGCAATCAGGTATTTAAATTCATCAAATCCCATTGATTCGTCGATATTGATGCCGAACATGCCATCGACGTATTGGTGACGGCCTTTTTCAGAGTGTTCCCTCCAAAAGGCGGGAATTGCCGTGTTTGCTTCTTCATACGAGAATTTCTGCATTGCGCCCATAACGGTGAAGCTTTCTTTTTTCATTAATTTGTAATTCATCTTATAACCACCTTCCAATGTTAATTTGATTTTCAGCGGTGCGAATGATTTCATCATCAAATGATTCTTCTGCACCATAGAAGGCGTAGCGCCATGAAATCTGTAAAATGCTTTTGTAAAGCTGTCCGGAGAATCATAGCAATATTTGACTGCGACATCGATGACCCTGACGTTCTCCGCAGCAAGCTCTCCCGCGGCGAGAGTCAGTCTGCGGTTACGGATATATTCGCCGATGGTACAGCCGCAGAGCAGGCTGAATCCCTTTTGAAAATAGAAAGGTGAAATGTGTACCTGTTCTGCAACGTCCTCTGCGGTGATATTTTCCGTAATATGTTCTTCGATGTATTCGATTGCCCTGCTGATCGCTTCCGTCCATTCCATGTGAACACCTCCCTGCTAAAATCCAGTATACGATAATCTGGAAAGGCTGTTCCGACTTTATCTGCCGGATTTTGTCCTGTCTCACTGGCAGGAATCAGGAATATTTTATCATGAACTGCATCGTGAAAGAAAGGCTGGCCATGCAAAATACATTATTTAACATTATTTAACAAAAATTTAACTATGATACAGGCTGTTTTCGTGTATACTATTAGTGCGGTGGTAATATGTGGTAATCATCTTGCCGGAAGGTTTTTATTGGAACATTTTTGCTGAGCGTTCCGGCAGCGGGCAAAAGGAGAAATTTATGGATTTGAACAAAGGGAATATGAAAAAAATCAGGGGATTGATTCTGTTTACGGCGGTGGTATGCCTTGCGGTAGTAAAAATGGATGTTCTGTTAGAAGGTATTTTTTTCCTGCTGAGTATTGTGCGGCCGTTCATTTATGGTGCGGCAGTCGCTTTTGTGCTGAACATTCCCATGAAGGCGATAGAAAAAAGCCTGTTCTCAAAGGCGAAAAATCCGAAAGTGGAGAAAGTGAAGCGTCCGGTGAGTATTTTTCTGGCGTTTGCGGCGGTCGTACTGGTCATTGCATTCGTTACGGTCACGGTAGTGCCGCAGGTGACCAAAACAATGATAGAGCTTGGAAATAAAATACCGAAGTTTCTTGCAGATGCGCAAATCTGGCTGGAAGAGCTGTTTGCTTCCCAGCCGCAGCTGGTAGCCCTGTTAGAAGAATTTGACCCGGCGGAGACGAATTGGGATTCGATTGTCGATACGGTGATCGATTTTCTGCAGAACGGGCTGGGGAGTGTGGTGAGTTCTACGGTAACGGTGGCATCTACCATTATCGGCGGCGTTGTCAATCTTTTTGTTGCGCTCGTATTTTCCTTCTACATACTGGCGCAGAAGGAAAAGCTGGGCAGTCAGTTCAGACGGATACTCCATGCCTATTTTCCGCAGAAGGCGTACGATAAAGTGCTGGAAGTGACTTCTCTGGCGGGCAGAAATTTCAGCAGCTTCATCACGGGGCAGTGTATGGAGGCGGTGATTCTGGGGACGATGTTCGTCGTTACCATGGCGCTTTTCGGATTCCCTTATGCGGTCATGGTCGGCGTGCTGATTGCTTTTACGGCGCTGATACCGATTGTCGGGGCTTTCATAGGCTGTTTTGTAGGAGCATTCCTCATCATGGTAGATGATCCGGTGAAGGCAATCTGGTTCCTGATTCTTTTCATTGTGCTGCAGCAGATAGAAGGAAACCTGATTTATCCTCATGTGGTGGGAAACTCGGTGGGTCTGCCGTCCATCTGGGTGCTTGCGGCAGTGACGATTGGCGGAAGTCTGATGGGCGTAGTGGGGATGCTGATCTTCATTCCGATTTTATCGACTGTATATGCACTGTTACGCGAGGATGTGAATGAGAGGAATGGGAAGAAGAGGAAAATCAGCTGATAGAAAGGAGCCGCCAAATGATAAGAGCCGTCTATTTTGATTTATTCTTTACCCTGATAACGCCGGCATATGGAAAGCAGAATAATGAGTTCGACCTGTTGGGCCTGTCGGCAGAGGAGTGGGAGAAGTATGCGGAAGAACCTCTCCTGTATCGGGAAAGGGCTTTGGGAACTGTCAGTTCCGAAATGGAGATCATTGAAAAAATCGCAGCGGGCATGCCGTTTGAGGTGAGCGCTGCGCAGAAGCAAAAAGTTTTAGGCGTGCGCAGGGAGAGGATGAGGGCGGCGCTGCAGAATATCTCCGATGACATAATAGATGTTCTTGGAACTTTAAAAAAGAAAGGGATTCAGATCGGATTGATCAGTAATGCCGACCGGATTGACTGCAGATATTGGAAAGAATCGAAATTGTTTCCCTTTTTTGATGATGCGGTCTTTTCCTGTGATGTGGGACTTTTGAAACCGGATATCCATATTTATAAACTCGCAATGCAGCGTCTTGGGGTGCCGCCTGAAAATTGCATATTTGTCGGCGATGGCGGGTCGAACGAACTTTACGGAGCAAAATCGGCCGGCATGAAAACTGTCTTTTCGGAAGCGCTTGAAGTGAAAGACGATGAAAGCAGGAGCCGCATCATGGCATATGCCGATCATCATATTAAAAATTTCAGGGAAATATTAAGCTGCATAGGGGAGTGAAATTTGTAATGACCTAAATCACAGATTGAAAGAAAGGAATGGGTTACAGACATGAGGAAAATAATTTGTTTTCATAATCCGGATGAGCCAAACGGTTATCTGGGGAACTGGTATCTTTCGACATTTGAACTGGACGGCATCAGCTATTCTTCAATGGAGCAATACATGATGTATCAAAAAGCCGTTCTTTTTGGCGATGACGATATTGCGTCACAGATTCTGAAAACATCGGATGTTGGAAAAATCAAGGCATTGGGGCGTATGGTAAAAGGCTATGATGACCGGATATGGAATGGCCTGCGGCAGCTCATCGTATCGAAAGGCCTGTTTGGAAAATTCAGCCAGAACGAAGAACTGAAAAAGGCACTTCTCGATACGGGAGACAGTATTTTGGCGGAATGTGCGGTTCAGGATAAAATCTGGGGGATTGGCCTTTCTATGAAAGATGACAGGTGTTATGATATGGACGCGTGGCAGGGGCAGAATCTGCTGGGATTTTCTTTGATGTATGTGCGTACGGAGCTGGCCGGGCGTTAGGCTGATTTTTGCAAGGCTTATATAAAATGGAATAAGTAAAAAGATAAGATTGACAGCTATATAAGACTATGGTAGTATAAAGAAAAACATACTACTGTAGTCTTATTGCGTTTTGATGATGAAGCAATAAGGAAGAAGTCAGGGATTTGTGCTGCTTCAGGATGGGAGGAAAAATGGATATCAAATTATTCGATGCTGAGTTAAAGGTGATGGATGTACTCTGGCGTGAAGGAGATACGACTGCAAAACATATTTCGGATGTGATGAAGGAGGAAGCGGGCTGGAATATCAATACGACTTATACACTGATCAAAAGGTGTATCAAGAAGGGGGCGATAGAGCGCTCCGAACCGCATTTTATGTGCCATGCGCTGATTCCGAAGGAGGTCGTACAGGAGGCGGAAACGAATGAATTGATTGATAAAGTATACGATGGTTCGGCGGATAAGCTGTTTGCGGCATTGCTTGGCCGGAAAAAACTTTCAGCCGGGCAGATTGAAAAATTGAAACAGATTGTTGGAGAACTGGAATGTTAAGGAAGGAGCATTGACATAAAGATGATTTTTCTACAGATGACGGTTTCCGGTGCTGTGCTTATCCTGTTCGTTGTGCTGCTCCGTATGATAGCGGTCAAGCGCCTGCCCAAGGATACTTTTCTGATTCTATGGGGTATCGTGTTGATACGGCTTTTGGTTCCGGTCTCCGTTCCGTCGGCATACAGCGTGTATGGGCTGGCCGATTGGAGCGCAGTATGGGAGGCTGATGCGGAAAAAGGGAATGATGCTTTCGGCTGTGGAATGCTGGCGGATATGTCCGGCAGAGAAGCATTGTTGCCTTGGAGAGCGTTGGACAGCGGTTTGCCATTGTCCGAGGAAGCAGACGTGACGACGTGGGAACAGATAGATGGAGGGGCACGGAAAGAGACGGACGCGGAGGCGCAGAGATATGCCGGCGGGACAAAATACGGCAAGATTGCGCTGGTGTTGTTCATCGGCTGGATTGCAGGTGCGTTCACTTTATTGGTCTTTTTTATAATGGCCTATCTGTGCGGTCTGCTTCGTTTCCGCACTTCTCTGCCTGTTCGGGAGGCAAATGTGGAGAAATGGCTGCGGGAACATCCGTTAAAACGTTCTATTTCGGTCAGGCAGAGCGACAAGATTACGGCGCCATTGACTTACGGGTTTTGGCATCCTGTTATTCTAGTGCCAAAGAAAACTGACTGGAGTGATACGGTAAAGCTGGAATATATCCTTTTGCATGAATATGTTCATATCCGCAGGTTTGATATTGTGAGCAAGCTGATTGCCGTTCTTGCACTCTGTATACACTGGTTCAATCCTTTTGTGTGGCTGATGTACGTTCTTTTTAACAGGGATATGGAACTGGCCTGCGACGAAAAAGTGGTGCGTCGGTTTGGCGAGATGGGAAAAGCGGGCTATGCCCGGACGCTGATTGCCATGGGGGCAGAGCAGAGCGGCCTCGTTGCATTTGGTAATCATTTCGGCCGGAATGCGGTCGAAGAAAGGATTGTGGCAATTATGAAATGGAGAAAAGCTTCTTTATTTAGAAAAATGCTGTCGGCGGTACTGGTCATCGGTGTGGCGTCGGTCTATGCAGTCTCGACGCTGACTATAAAAGTCAATGCAGAGAATGCTGACACGCTGTCGGGAGTGGCACAGTTAAGGGATGGGGCAGTCCTGCTCGATGCGGATTTTACGGAAGAAGAATATGAGGAGCTGCTTGCCCTGCAGTTCGATGGTTATGAGGAGATGTCGGTGGCGCAGTATCAGGAAAAAGTATGGGCATATACGGATACCGTCCCGTACAGAACACTGCTGGAGCGGTTTTCACAGAGTGAGACGCTGTATGCTTCAAGAAATGATAACGAGACGGCGGCCTTTTTGTTCTATATATTGGAACCACTTACTGCCGAACGATGGCAGGAGAGGGGTTTTGGTGGTTCTGTGTCGGCAACAGGTTCGCCCGCACCGAGTGAAAACGGCATATTGGATATTGCTTTATTGGAATATGAAATCACCTTTTCTCTGAAAAAACCGTATGTGCTTACGGTCAGAGCCTATGATGATGCGCGAAAAGGAATGATGGACGGGCTTGCTGATTTTTTACAGCATTGTACAAAAGAGCAGCTGCAGGATGAGACCTACATGGAAGAGGCAATTCTTACGCAGATTGGTGTGTTGAAGCAAAAATGGAGCACGGAGGCGCTGGAAATTTGGGTGGAATATGCCTATATGCCCCTGACATTGGAGGCAGAAGAGGATATTTCGGGAGAACAGCCTTTAACGACTGATGAATATTACCGAAATGTCGCAGAGTTGGAAAATCAGCCAGAGACGAAAGGGGAAGAACGGGCGGAAGAGGAGTGGAAGGAGCCGCGTATCAACGAATATGCCACGGAAGAAGATTACCGTTCGCTGTTCACTCTGCAGACAGCAGGGTATCAGCAGCTGTCAGTAGCCGATTTTAACGAGGCGTTGTTAGATTGGGGAAATGCGAATTTTGATGCCTATGAGCGCATTCGGGAAGATTATTACAGGAACGATTATCAGGTGGAACTATCTGATGAAGAGCTCTTTTTCATAGGCATTACAATGGAATTTTCGGGCGAAGAGAATTACCGGAGAATACAGAGTTTAAGGACCGGGAGACCGGAGGAAGCGCCCGGTTATCGTTCTTACCTTATGGAAAAAGAGGCAGCAGACGGGATTACCTGGTGTGGTTTTGAATATGAATTCACTTATCGTCTTTCCGACCAGAATGCGGTGACGGTTGCGGCGCGCGATGGGCAGCTTAGCGGGGTGCTCCGTGAAATCAATTGTTTCTGGGAAGAAACGAGCCTCGAAGAACTGCTTCGGATGACGAAAGCGGATGTTCTTCAAAAACTCAATGAAATTGCAGTAAAATACAGCAATGACTGGATTGAAATTACGATTGATGAAGAATGTCTTTATTTTGAAGGAATGGATGAGCGCGCAAGCGGGACGGAATAGTCAGGAGCAATGAAACTGCCCGTATTTATCTCAGATCAGACGGTTTTCCTGATATAACCGTTCGCGGTATTCGCAGTCAGAGATAATACGGGGGATTTCTGCGCTTTTGCCCGTATCGATCAGAAGCTGGATTAACTTTGTGAGGAGCGCTTCACCCTGGCGGATGCCCTCTTTGCGTCCAAGTTCTCTTCCGGCGTTTTGGCCTTGTTGAAAAGCATATTCCCGTTCGCTTTTCAGGAATCTTTCTTCATCAAATTCGAAAATGCACATTTCTATCGCCTCCGCTCTGTTCTTCAATAAAAAGTCGCTTAGAATCCCGTTTCGGATACAGTAATCTACGGCAGTTTCTACTGCTTCCAAAAGGGGCATCTCCTTGATATAGCGCCTGACCTGTTTTACATATTGGGTGTATTCCTTTAATAACTGACAGCTGTCCATTAACGCCTGATTATAGCCGGGATTGATATTATATACCGTAATGGTCAATTCCAATTCGGGTTCTTTCTGCACTGTTTCGTAGATTTCTGAGAGTTTTAAGGTCTGTTTTTCCGGTTGGAAATCGGTTCCGTTATAGAAAACGATAAACTTTGGCGCCGGAATTCTGACAGGAGCTCTGCCGTATTTGTTTTTACCTTATTCGCGTCTTGCATCTTACGTTAACCTCCTGCGTATAAGCCGTTTCCACAGGGAAAGCAGGCCATTCGATAACAGGAGAACATGTTCAGAATCTCCTGCTTTATGTTGTGCCCACAGGCACCTGTTCATTGGGAATGAAAGCATGGATTTTCTGAAACTTATATTTTTAGAAGACAGATGTGTCAGATATGTTCGTAAGAAAATATGCTTTTTATCAGCATAACAAATTTGAACGGGATTGTAAATAAGTTTATTTGTATAAAAGAAAACTTTAGATTTTCTTTATGTTATGGCCTCCCATTTTTTATTCCGCCCGTTCCACCGTTTCCAGCACAGCAAAATCCCATCCGGGCAGTATCACGTTATCGCCATCGCTGATGGATTCCTCTGTCATGGTTTCCGGCCGTATGAGCAATCGGCAGTCCTTACCGTGGTAAGGAACAGTCTGCACATCATCCGAGTAATTCAGGAAATAAACGATTTCCCGGCCGTCATCGTTGATGCCGCGTTTGATAATGACAGGAAACGTTGTTTCCGGAACCGGTACAGCGGCTTCTTTGCAGAGAAAACGGAGCAGGTCTTTGAGAAGAGACTGGTCAAAATAGCAGCCTGCATAGGCGGCGCTTCCCTGGCCGAAATGGTTATGTGTGACTGCGGCATAGGCGCCCCAGTGAGGATGCTTATAAAATGCAAGGGTCTCGGCGGAAGACGGCTGTAAAAGCTCCATCCAGTAGTGGACGCAATTGTCCGCATTTCCATTGTTCCCGCCGGATTCATCAGAAGCCGGATAAGACTGCTGTGAAAAAGCGATATTTTTCAGCCCGACATTGACCGCATCGGTAAACTGGTCATAAGTCATACCGAATACATCGGTGAGACCATGCGGCTGGTCATCGGCATAAATTTTCAGCATGGGGTCGGAAAATCCCGTCTTAAAGGTGGCGAAGAGATGGCCGCCCTCCTCCACATAAGTGCGTAGCGCATGGATGACTGTATCGGATACACTATATAATGCCGGCGCAATCAACAAAGAATACTGACTAAATGAGTCAATATCATCACTGTGAAGCATATCGCATTCGATGTTTAACTGGTAAAGCGCATCATAAATCCATCTGACGATATCATTGTAGGCCAGATCCTTATGAATTGCGAACCATTGCAGTCCGGTGAGCGATTCGTTGGAGAGCAGTATAGCGACGGATGCTTTCTTTTTCAGGTTTTTCAGCTGACTGCCATAGCGGGCGAATTCTTCACCGATGCGGCAGACTTCTCTATATGCGGCATTTTCTTTCAGGTTGTGGCTGAGGATTCCTTTCCAATAGGATTCAATCGCATTGTGAATCGAGTGCCAGTGCCAGTACATAACGGAATTGGAGCCGGAAGCGAGGTGGCTGAAAGCCTGTAAGCGGAGCTGTCCGGGATAGGAAAGCCAGCCGTGATTGCCCTGTGCCTCGGTTTCCAGAATCAGGTAGTTTTCTTTTTTAATGGAGCGGGCGATAGCGCCGCCAAGGGAAATTTCTGTTCCCGTCAGATTCTGAGCGGAAGGGTGATAGATATCGAAACCGGCAACAGTCAAAGGAAGCGCGGCCGCCCACTGATTGACTTCCGGCTGCAGTCCATAGGAAAATCCCCGCCAGTCATAATCGAAATTCTGCGTAATGAACTGCTCCGGGCGTGCATATTCTTTGACGATACCGCACTGCCATGCCAGGAAATCCGTTACCAGTTTTCGTTGGAATTTCTGATATTCCGCGCCGAGACTGCCGTTGATCGTGCCGCGGATGTCGGGAAAGTCTTCCCATGCGTTGATGCGGTTGCTCCAATAATCCAGACCGAACTCATGATTAAGGGCATCCAGATCATCGTGGAAATGTTCTTTCAGATATTCTATAAACTTCGCCTGTGCATAAGGACTGCATGTGTCATAGGATTTGGTCTCGTTATCCAGCTGAAAACCGATGACATGCCTATAAGACGAAACTTCTTCCATCAGCCTGCAGATGATGCGCTCGGCATGTTTTAAATACATGGGATGCGCAATGTCCATATTTTGTCTGCGGCCATAGCGCTCAGGGCCATTGTGCGTCTGCGTGATGATATCGGGATATTTCGCGGCAAGCCATGTAGGGACTGCATAAGTCGGGGTGCCGACGATGACCTGGATGCCATGTTCTGCGGAGGCTTTTAGCATACGGTGTAAATGGGCAAAATCAAATACACCGTCCTGCGGCTCCCATGTGCTCCAGGTGGATTCCGCAATGCGGATGACATTGATATGTGCTTTTTCCATCATTTCCATATCCGTTTCAATTCGGTCACAGGGCAGATATTCGTCATAATATGCCGCCCCGAATAATAGTTTGTCCGTTTTCATAAAAACCTCCCTGTACATTTGTGCACATCAACTATTGTAATAGATTTCAAATTTTGATACGCTAGTATTGAACAACCGATTGCGCAATAACATATATAAATTTTATCATGAAAAGAAAGAAAGGTAAAGTAAAAAAGACGCCATAAGGCGCCTTTTTAGCAGGATAGGCAGCGAAGAAGTTCTTCCATCCGGCAGATGCCCTGTTTCTGAGATGTGATGACCGCCTGAAGGATAGGGGTCAATTCCGGGCAAATGCCATATTCCAGTGTGATTTCAGAAAATGCAACGGCGCCTTCGTGGTGCGGAATCATTTCCCGTAAAAAGTTACAGTCAATGGAATTGCACGATTTGGCCGTCTGCATACGATGGAACATTGTCTGGAAAATCTTTTCTGCCTGCTTCTGACTGGCGCAGAGGTCGTCTTCGGGATTGGTCTTTTTACTGCAGCAGGGCAGGGCTTTTTCCATATCGCAGATATTTTGTGTCTGTTCCATAATGATTTTGGAGGCGATACATTCCATATCACAGTTTGTCGTGTATTTCAGGACATTCCGTGACATTTGGATGGCGGCTTTGTGATGCGGTATCATCTGTACGATAAAGTTGTGGGAAATGCTGTTGGACAGATCGGCATTTGCCATTTTGCAGATCATCTCTTTCAGGATACATTCATAGGCGTCCAGATATTCATTTGTATTATGTGAAAATGAATTTGAATGAGTCGTTTTTTTCATAAAAATAGCTCCGTTTCTGTTTTGTCTATGCTGCGATGCAGGCTCCGGCCGGACAGGGTACAGTTTTTGCGAAGCGAAAGCGTGTCGCCGCAGGAGCCATGCCCGGTGTCTGTATCACAGCGTATGAAAGATAGCAAAATGATGAACTTTTGTATTATATTATGCGGAAGCGGAATGATAGGTTATAGGATTCGAGTATTGAAAGGCAGGTGTCATGTCTATGACAGAAGATAAAAATCTGACGATAAACGATATCGCCGACACGCTGGGCGTTTCCAAGACTACCGTATCCCGCGCCATTTCCGGTAAGGGACGGATTGGGGAGGAGACCCGCAACAGAGTTCTGCAATACATTGAAGAGCACAATTACAGGCCGAACGTGATTGCAAAGGGGCTTGCCCAGTCGAGAACCTACAATATCGGTCTGGTGATTCCGGGGGACTATAATATCGTGGAGCTCCCTTTTTTCCAGAACTGCATGCTCGGCATCAGCAAAATTGCGTCTTCCATGGATTATGATGTGTTAGTATCCATTGTTACGGCGGAGGATATTTCAAGACTGCAGAGAGTGGTTGTCAATCATAAAGTGGACGGTTTTATTCTGACCCGTACGCTCGTAAATGATGCGCCTGCGGAATATTTGAAGGAAACCGGGATTCCTTTTGTTACAATCGGCAGTACGGAAGATTCTTCGGTGGTGTGGATTGATAATGACCACCAGAGCGCCTGCCGGGAGTTGACGGACCGGCTCATTGCGCAGGGTATGGAGCGGATCGCCTTGATCGGGGGAAATCGGGATCATATGGTGAACCGGTACAGAGTACAGGGATTTCTCGATGCCTGCAAGCATCTGGAAGGAAATGCTGTGCCGGAAGGAGAATACGTTTTTTCGGATGTAGAGGATATGGAAACGGTAGAGAAAATCGTGGAGAAGCTGCTGCGGGAAAAAATTCAGTGCATTATTTCGACAGACGATTATTTGTGCGGCTGCGTATTAAATATCTTACAGCAGAGAAAAATAAGAGTGCCGGAACAGGTGAAGATTGCTTCTTTTTACGACAGTTCTTTTCTGGAAAACTATATGCCTTCCGTGACTTCTATTCAGTTCGATATAGAAGAACTCGGAAAAGTGACCTGCAAAACGCTCCTTGCCATGATAGAAGGACAGGAAGTGCCGGGGCAGCGGCTTCTCGGATATCAGATTTCCATGAGGGATTCGACGAAGGAGATGTAACGTTCCGTTCACGAGCGGGGCAGGGCCTATACGGTTCCTTTGGAGGCCCTTGAAGAGCGTCGGCACTTGGTGAAAAAGGCGCTTTGCGGCTTTTGAACCTAGTACCGTTACGACTCTTCGCGGAGCGCAAGCGTGCCTCCAAAGGAACCGTATAGGCCCTGCCCCGCTCGTGAACGGAACGTTA
>CAMWXB010000088.1 GCA_947178125.1 uncultured Lachnospiraceae bacterium
TATGGTTCCTTTGGAGGCACGCTCCCGCTCCGCGAAAACTCGTAGCGGCACTAAGTTCAAAAGCCGCAAAGCGCCTTTTTCACTAACTGCCGACGGTTTTCCAGGGCCTCCGCAGGAACCATATGCTGCGTATGCCCTGCCAGGACGGCGGCTGAATTGTAATATATAACCAGAAACAGACCGGCGGAAAGTTCATTGCATTTTACCGCCAGTTACCGTATAATCAATAAGAAGAATCATTTAAAAATAATCGAAACGAATTTCAAAGGGCAAGAACGGATAAGATGAACAACAACGAATGGCAGCAAATGGGAGAAGATATCAAACGACAGGTGCAGGACGCAATCGATGCGGGTGATTTTTCCAGACTCAGCAAGACCATCGGGGATACGGTCGGACAGGCAATCGGCGGTATGGGAAAAAGCCTGAATGAAGCGGTTGACGGAGTGGGAAAGAGTTTGAACGACGCGGTTGACGAGGTGGGAAGGAGCCTGAATGAAGCGGTCGGCGGCATGGGAAGGAATCCGAATGATGTGCGGACGGGTTTTGCAGTGCCCGAACAGGGCGGCAGGCATAATGTGCCCCGCCGTATGAAACCGAACCTGCGGCCGGACAGCAGATTTTTTGTCAGGAAGCCTAAGGGAAGCGTTTCCGGTATTGTGTTTATGGCGATAGGGTTCAGTTTTTTCGGCATCGGAATCTTTTGGGCATTTATGTCGCTGATGATGGCTCTATTTGGCGGAGAATCCTTTGTTGCAGCTTTAGTATTCGGGATTTTGGCAGCGGCGGGAGCAGGACTTGGATGCAGGGGAATTACATTAAGAGAGCGGGCGAAAAGGTTTAAACGTTATGTATCTTTGGTTCAGCAGAAGCTATACTGCTCGATTGAGGAATTGTCCCGGAGGACGGGGCGGAATAAGAAGTTCATTCTCAAAGATATCAAGCGGATGATACGAAGCGGCTGGTTTTTACAGGCGCATCTGGATAAACAGGAGAGCTGCCTGATCGTCAGCGATGAGATGTACGAGCAGTATCGACTGACACAGTCAAACTATGAGGAACAGCAGAGGCTAAAGGCGCAGCAGATGGAAGAGCAGCGGGCGCAGGAAAAGAGGAGACGGGAGCAGGAGAAAGCACAGGCGCAGAAGGGGGCGAAAGCAGCCGGAGCGGCGGATGATACAGGGAGCCGGACGGAATACGACAAGATGTTGGAAGAGGGGCAGAACTATATTCGGATGATACGTCTCTGCAACGATGAAATTCCCGGAGAAGAGATGTCCGGGAAGCTGGATAAGCTGGAACTTCTTGTGACGAGGATTTTCGATCAGGTGGAAAAGGAGCCGGAACTTGCGGCGGACCTGCATAAAATGCTGAATTATTATCTGCCGACGACACAGAAGCTTTTGGAAGCCTATCGGGATTTGGACAGGCAGAATCTGGAACTGAGCAATATTTCCAGTACCAAAAAAGAAATCGAAGCGACGGTCGATACGATCAATCAGGCTTTCGAGAAGTTTTTGGATGAACTTTTCCGGGAAAAGGCATGGGATATCCAGACGGATATTTCCGTACTGCATACGATGCTGAAGCAGGATGGATATCTGAATGGGGATTTCGAAAAGCGTGAGTAGAATTTTTAGCACTGAAATTGTCGGATTATATTTGGATTCGTTCATACCGGCGTTGCCGGTATGAACGCATAGTTGACATAATATGGGAAACAGGAAAGGAGCAGCACGACGATGAGCGAAGTGAAGGAAGCAACAGTACCGACGTTGGTATTTGGTGAGGTATTTGAGGAAAAACAGGTTCCGGCTGGTACGGAGGCAAAAGCGGAAGTGGAGGAAAAGCTGGACGAGAGCATCTTGACCGATGAAGAGCGGAAGATGGTAGAGGAATTTAGTAAACAAATTGATTTACATAACTCTAATGCTATTTTGCAGTATGGTGTCGGCACACAGAAGAAGATGGCGGATTTTTCAGGGGATGCCCTGGAGAACGTAAAGACGAAGGATTTGGGAGAAATCGGTGAAATGCTTTCCGGTGTTGTCGCAGAACTGAAAGATTTCGACGAGGAAGAGGCGAAGGGCATACTCGGTATTTTCAAGAAGACTTCGAATAAACTCGATGCCATGAAGGTAAAATATTCCAAAGCGGAGGCGAATATTACCAAAATCTGTCAGGCGCTGGAACAGCATCAGGTACAGCTTTTAAAGGATATTGCGGTCCTGGATAAGATGTATGACCTGAACCTGACCTATTTTAAAGAATTGTCCATGTACATTCTTGCCGGGAAAAAGAAGCTGCAAAAGACGAGAGATGAAGAGTTGACTGCGTTGGTCAGCAAAGCGCAGGCAAGCGGATTACCGGAGGATGCACAGGCTGCTAAAGATTTGGAAAGCCTATGTGACCGTTTTGAGAAGAAGATTCATGACCTGGAGCTGACGAGAATGATTTCTATCCAGACGGCGCCGCAGATACGCCTTGTGCAGAGCAGCGATACGATGATGGTGGAGAAGATTCAGTCAACGGTCGTCAATACGATTCCGCTCTGGAAAAGTCAGATGGTGCTCGCGCTCGGCGTCAATCATGCGGAGCAGGCGGCGAAGGCGCAGCGGGAAGTCACGGATATGACAAATGAGCTCCTGCGTAAAAATGCGGCTATTCTAAAGACCGCGGCGGTAGAGAGCGCCAAAGAATCCGAACGCGGCATTGTGGACATGGAAACATTGAAGAACACCAATGCGTCGTTAATTTCCACCCTCGACGAAGTCATGAAGATTCAGGCAGAGGGCAGAGAGCGGAGACGGAATGCCGAAGTGGAAATGCAGCATATGGAAGAGGAATTGAAAAAGAAACTGCTGGAGATGAGCGGTCGCTAACAAAGACCCGGAACCGCCCCGCCAGCGCGTGCGCAGCATAGGGTTCCGGGTTTGCAGTTTTAGAGCCATTTCAGCATACCCAACAGCAAAAGATGAGCCGGATAGAAGATATAGAAGAACCATTTATGTATCGGATTCCGGCTCCCGCTTTCTCCGTTGTAACAGAATTGGATGAGAAAAGGAACGGTGAAAATACCGAGCTGAAAGAATACTCGGAAAGGTGCACCGATCAGAAACGCGGGTATCATTTGCGGAATAAAACTTAATATCGTGATAATGCTGAATGCCGTCCATTTTTTCCGGGGTTCATTCCTGTAGCAGAAGAAGAAAAGTGCATACAGTACATCGAAAACAGGCCAGTCGCCAAAGGCGGACAGAAGGCACAGGCCGATGATGCCGAGTACTTTACACCATTTCGGGCAGCGGCCTCTGTCATAGAGCCAAAGCGCGAGAAGGGCAAGGAACAGCGTATAGATGACGCCGAAGGCCGGATAAACAAAAGGTTTTCCGTTTTCGATAGTGATCGGCAGCACGCCAAATTCAAAGAAACAGAACGGCATCCAGGAGAGCAGCGCAAAAATGCCGAGGCGCGCCGCATATTTTCCGACATTCCGGGTATGCTGGTAGCCTTCTGCCAGAAAATAAGCCATCGTCGGCCCGGTCAGACGGCCGATAAAGTGCATAATCTGTCCGACCGGAGACTCCGTCGGTACGAAGGCCCATGCGATATGGTCGATGAGCATAGCAGCAATGACCAGATATTTCAGTTGATTTCGATTTAAAGATATGGTTTTCATATTGATCCCCCTATGTATGTTGTGCTCATGAGTTTGGCTTTATGACAAACAGGTTTGTCAGGGAGAATGCCCGTTTTTAGGGCATTCTCCGGTGTGAAGAAGATTTGCTTTGCAAATCCATAGAAGTTCTTGGCGAAACAGCCAAGCCTGGGAACCAGGCTTTAGCTGTATGAGCAAGACTTGCTTCGCAAGTCAGAACTTCTCTTCACACTATTATAACGGGAAACATCATTTCATGTATTCAGAATTTTCAAATTTTTTGATTTTTTCTTGCATTTTCTATTTTGCATTTTTTTCCAAAAATATCTCTTCCTATTTCAGACAAACTGTTGTATAATGATTTTGGTAACGAGATATTATGTCATTTCAGTATACATATCAAGTATTTATAATCCCGATAAAAACCAAAGAGTGAAAGAATAGAGAATTTAAAGCTGAGTATTCAGCGTCGAAATAAATTGCGAAAGTACAGGAGGAATTTATGAGAGAGAAGTATGAATCATTGGCGCTTGCAGATTTGAAAGAAATCGCCAAGGCAAGGGGTATTAAAGGCACCTCTACGATGAAAAAGGCAGACCTGGTAGAAGCGATGCTGCGGGAAGACGAGAAGGATAAGGCGGAGGGCAGGGAGGTGGCTGTCAAATCTATCGTTCCCAGAAGACAGGAAAGGGCAGAAGGCGCATCTTCGGGCAATGAAGAAGAGAAGTTCCCGTCAGAACTTGACAGCGGAATTGTGGCACATGGCATTTTGGAGGTCATGAGCGATGGTTTCGGTTTTATCCGGTGTGAAAATTATCTTCCGGGAGAAAATGATGTTTATGTGGCGCCGAGCCAGATTAGAAGATTTGGATTAAAGACCGGAGATATTCTGGAAGGAAATACGAGAGTCAAGACCCAGAGCGAGAAATTCAGCGCGCTGCTTTATGTGAAATCGATTAATGGTTATTCGCCCGATATAGCGATGCGCAGGGTGAACTTCGAGGATTTAACACCGATTTTTCCCAATAAACGCTTGAAACTGGAAGTGCCGGGTTCTTCCGTTGCCATGCGGATCATGGACTTAATGAGTCCGGTCGGAAAAGGACAGAGAGGTATGATCGTGTCCCCGCCGAAGGCCGGTAAGACAACTCTTTTGAAAGAAGTGGCGAAGTCCATTACGAGGAATACGCCGGAAGCCCATCTGATCATTTTATTGATTGATGAGCGTCCGGAGGAAGTAACGGATATTAAAGAGGCTATTGAGGGCCCGAATGTAGAGGTGATCTATTCCACCTTCGATGAACTGCCTGAACATCATAAGAGAGTCTCGGAGATGGTCATCGAGCGTGGAAAACGACTGGTAGAGCATAAAAAGGATGTGGTAATTCTGCTCGACAGCATCACCAGACTGACAAGAGCCTATAACCTGACGGTTCCGCCCAGCGGCCGTACGCTTTCCGGCGGTCTTGACCCTGCGGCGCTCCATATGCCGAAGAGGTTCTTCGGTGCGGCAAGAAATATGAGGGAAGGCGGAAGCCTGACGATTCTGGCGACCGCACTCGTAGAGACGGGAAGTAAAATGGATGATGTCGTTTATGAAGAATTTAAAGGTACCGGCAATATGGAAATGGTGCTGGACCGCAAGCTTTCCGAGAAACGTGTTTTTCCGGCAATTGATATTCCCAAATCCGGTACGCGGAGAGAAGATTTGCTGCTGACACCGGAAGAACTGGAAGCAATCAACATCATCAGAAAAGCGCTGAATGGATTAAAACCGGAAGAAGCGGTCGATAAAGTATTGGATATGTTCGCGAGAACGAGAAATAACTTTGAATTTGTCAATATGGTCAAAAAAATGAAGTTCATTTAAGAAAAACTACTTGCATACGCCGGACAGCTATGCTACAATGTATAAGCTGTCGGTTCATGGCAGCAGCGGATGAGAACAGAATTTTAACGGTCTTGTAAGAAGGCCGTCTACTTTAGAGGAACTTATGCAGCTTCCTCACACAAATCAGGAAAGGAATGGGTATTGAAATGAAAGAAGGAATTCATCCTGCGTATTATCAGGCAACTGTAACATGCAACTGCGGAAACACATTTGTAACGGGTTCTACCAAACCTGAAATCCATGTAGAAGTCTGTTCCAAGTGTCATTCATTCTACACAGGCCAGCAGAAAGCGGCACAGGCTCGTGGACGTATTGATAAGTTCAACAGAAAATACGGTGTGGAAACCAAATAGTTTGCTTAAAAAGGTTGGGGTGAATATCTCAACCTTCTTTAATAGTGTGAGAAAATTGGAGGAAAGTTGCAATTGTGAGAAAAAGATACAACCGTTATTCCGGGATTGGCGGGCAGGCCGTTCTGGAAGGCATAATGATGAAGAACGGAGAGCAGTATGCGATAGCTGTCCGGAAACCGGATGGAGAAATTGAAGTAGAGGTAGATACCTATCACAGCGTTATACATGGCAGCAAGCTTCTGAAGATTCCCTTTGTCAGAGGTATTTTTAATTTTGTGGATTCTTTGATATTGGGTATGAAATCCCTGAACTTTTCCTCGACTTTTTATGAAGACGAAGATGCGAAGGAAACGGTGGTAGATAAAGCGTTGAACAAAGTATCCAGGGACAGGGCGGAGAAAATTTTCACGACGCTCGTAACGGTCTTTTCTCTTGTGCTTGCAGTCGGCATTTTTATGGTACTGCCCTATTTCCTGACATCGTTGTTCCAGGATTATATCAGAAATGCTTCTTTGATGGCAATCATCGAAGGGGTTATCCGCATCGTCATTTTTGTGCTGTATGTTCTGGCGATTTCCCTGATGAAGGATATTCGAAGAGTTTATATGTATCATGGTGCAGAGCATAAATGTATTGACTGTATCGAAAAGGGCCGTCCGCTGACGGTGCGCAATGTCATGCGCAGTTCCAAACAGCACAAACGCTGCGGGACCAGTTTTATGCTGTTTGTCATGTTCATCAGCATTATCCTGTTCTTTTTTATCAGAGTGGAGAACCCTGTTTATAAAGTGCTCCTGCGTATTGCGCTGATACCGGTCATCGCGGGGATTTCCTATGAAATTATCAGATTAGCGGGAAAAAGCGACAATATCCTTGTGCGGCTCATTTCTGCGCCCGGTCTGATGCTGCAGCGTCTGACGACGAAAGAACCGGACGAAAGCATGGTAGAAGTTGCCATAGCAGCGGTTGAAGCGGTCTTTGACTGGAAAAAATATTTATATGATACGTTTGGTTACGAGATAGATGATTCATGGCTGGTCGATGATGTGAAGCCGGAGGACGAAGACGAATAGCCACGGAGCGCTTCTGCCAGGCGATAGTGATATCTGAGACAGATTTGGAAAGTAGTGGGCTTATGAGTTATAAAGAGGTGTATGACTGGGGAACGGAAGAACTTCGACAGGCACAGATCGCAGAAGCGGAACTGGATGCAAGACTGTTGCTTGAGCATGTGTGCGGTACGGACAGGAATACGCTGCTCGCGCATGGAGAGCGGGAAGTGACTGCACAGGAAAAAGAAAGTTATGTAAACTTGATATCCGAACGGAGAAAGCACATACCATTGCAGTATCTTACGGGTGTACAGGATTTTATGGGATTAGAGTTTTCTGTAAACACAAATGTGCTGATACCGAGGCAGGATACGGAAATATTGGTGGAAGAAGTCATGCGTCATCTGCATGACGGAATGCGTATTTTGGATATGTGTACCGGTTCGGGCTGTATTTTGCTGAGCCTGTTATATTATTCCAATGACTGTACGGGACTCGGTGTGGATATTTCGGAAAAAGCATTGCAGACGGCGAGGCGGAATGCGGAGAAGATCGGTGCGAAGAAAGCAGAAGAAGAAAAGAAAGAACTCCATGCGGATTTCATGCAGAGCGATTTGTTTGAAAAGATGAATCCGGAACTGTTCGACATTATCGTGTCGAATCCGCCTTATATCAGGCAGGATGTGATAGAAACCCTGATGCCGGAAGTCAGAGATTATGAGCCTCTTCTGGCACTTGACGGCAGGGAGGACGGACTTTATTTTTACCGTGCGATATTGCAGCAGACGGGAAATTATCTGACCCGCGGCGGCATGCTTTTTTTTGAAATCGGTTATGATCAGGGGCAGGCGGTGAAAGAACTGATGAAAGCGGCAGGATATGCGGAAGTGGAAGTGATTCAGGACTTTGCCGGGTTTGACAGGGTCGTGTGGGGAATCCGGGTATAGAAGGCAGAAGTTTTTTCTGAGGCATCAGAGGATGCCGTCTCGAGAAAACAGGATTTTTGCTTTAAAGAAAGAGGTTGAAAGATGTTTGATAAATTAGAAGACTTACTCAGAAAATTTGAAGAAATCATGAACGAGTTAAGCGAGCCTTCCGTGGCGAATAATCAGGAGCGTTTCCGGGCGCTGATGAAGGAACAGAGCAATTTGACGCCAATCGTAGAGGCTTATAAAGAATACCGGAAATGCAGCCAGGATATTGAGGACAGCCTCGCTATGCTGGAGAGCGAATCCGACGAGGAGATGCGGGAGATGTTAAAGGAAGAACTGTCCGCATCGAAAAAAAGAGTGGAAGAGCTGGAACAGGAATTAAAAATACTGCTCCTGCCGAAAGACCCGAATGATGACAAGAACGTTATCGTAGAAATCCGCGCCGGTGCGGGCGGCGATGAAGCGGCTCTGTTCGCGGCGGAAATTTACCGTATGTATGTTCACTATGCGGAGAGCAGACGTTGGAAAGTGGAAACTGCGGAAATGGAAGAAATCGGCATCGGCGGCATGAAGAGTGTTACTTTTATGGTAACGGGGCAGGGCGCTTATTCCGTTCTGAAATATGAGAGCGGTGTGCATCGTGTACAGCGTGTACCCGAAACCGAATCCGGCGGGCGTATCCATACTTCGACCATCACCGTAGCCGTGATGCCGGAAGCGGAAGAGGTGGATGTGGAAATCGATGAAAAGGATATCCGTATCGATGTCATGCGCGCATCCGGAAATGGCGGACAGTGCGTTAACACGACCGACTCCGCAGTCCGTCTGACCCATTATCCGACGGGAATTGTCGTTTACAGCCAGACCGAGAAATCTCAGCTCCAGAACAAGGCAAAGGCTTTTGCTCTGCTGCGCGCCAAGTTATATGATATTGAGCAGCAGAAAGCACACGATGCGGAAGCAGAGCTGCGCAAGAGCCAGATTGGAACCGGCGACCGCTCGGAAAAAATCAGGACCTACAATTTCCCGCAGGGCCGTGTGACCGACCACAGGATCAATCTGACGATTTACAAGCTGGATAAGGTCATGGACGGCGATATTCAGGAAATCATCGACGCCTGCATCGCCGCCGACCAGGCGCGCAAGTTGTGCATCTTAAATCAGGAGATGTAAAATGCCGTTCTTATGAGGACTTCATGGGTTTTCAGGTACCTGACAGCATATAATTTTAATCAAAAATCGGTTCATTTGGTAAAAAAATGAGCCGATTTTTTTGTAGATTATAGACAGCTTCGCAGCACCATTTTATTCTTTTAGATAATTTCTCAGACTGTTATTTAGGCATTTATCTGAGTATGATGTCATGGCGTGTACAGTCTGAAGAAAGGATTAATATTGTGGCATTTTGAGTAAAATGTTATAATATGTGAATAAGAGGATTGAAAACGAAATGAGAAAGACATTTATATGTGGAAGGAAGTGTTGGTTGTGAATGAGAGGATGACTTGGGAGCAGATACAAACAGAATATCCAGATCAATGGGTCGGACTTGTGGAAGTGCGGTATCAAAATAATGATGGAATTTCTGTAGAGTCTGCTATTGTTAAATATGCGGATAAAAAGAAATCAGAATTAACCAGACTGGTATTAAAAGGGGAAATTATTGCGCGTCATACGAATCCTGAAGGCCATATACAACTGGGTATGGTAGGTGTATTATGAAACAATATACATTAAGATTGGATAAAACAAGACAAAGGCCAGTAGTTATTTTAAATAATGGACTTACTGCTTTATTTGATACAGGGGCTTATATTCCGGTATGGACGGATGATGAAGATATACTTATATCTGAATTGAATGCAGTTCTTGTTAAAAAGGATGTGCCATTATCTGGTTTTGGTGGTTCAACATTGGGTAATTTGTATAAAGTAAATTTAAATATTGGGGGTATTTTATATCCAAGTATGCATATTATAGCAAATAATGAGATAAATGCGACTTTTAATCTCATATTGAGTGCCACAATGTTTGCAGGTCTTATTTACCAGATTGATACAGTAAATCATATGCTGAACATAGAAATTCCTGATCAGGAGAGTAACATTCGGAATTTAAGAGTAATGAATGAAGATGGTAAAATTTTTGTACTTTGTAGCGGAGTGAATGAAAGGCGGCAGGCATATGAAAAAAGTAAAAATAACCGTTCTTAAAAAAGAATTCTATGAAGAATTTGCGGAAGCGTATTTAACGGAAGGAAAGGAAGTAGGCCCCTGTCCTTTGCTGAACGTTGGCGATTCATTTCTTAATTTTTCCTAAACCCTATTGACAAACATTTCAAAAGCTGATAAATTATCTTTTCAGGTGATTAATTCATTTAAAAGATTCATTCAGAATCAGAAAATTATGTAAAAAGAGGGAGGACTTGGGAAAAATGAAAAAGTTATCACTGATACTTGCAGGTGCATTGACGGTTGGCCTTCTTGGAGGCTGTGGAAATTCTTTTGATGCGGCAGCTTATGCAAAAGCTTTATTGGACAATTCCTATAAGAATGATTCCACACAGTTCGTATCCATGAAGATTGGAACGGCAGAAGAGGCAGCAGATTTATATGAGCAGGGAATTACCGCTAATGTAGATGCAATCGTTTCATCAGCAGGCGGCAGCATTACACAGGAACAGGCAGAATCATTCCGTGAGGTACTGGAAGACATCTATGGCGGTGCAAAATATACAGTTGGCGAAGCTGAGAAACAGGACGACGGTTCTTTTGTCGTAACAATTACATATGAGCAGATGAACATATTTGAGCCTGCGATGAACGCATACATGGAAGAAGTTAACAACATGATCGAAGAGTGGACAGCAGCAGCTTATGCAGGCGAAGATGTTCCTTCAGACGCAGAGATGAGTGAGCAGATCATTATGGCATACAGAGATTGTTTTGTTGATGCGCTTGCAAATGTGACCTATGATGAGCCGGCAACGGCAACGCTCAGAATCGAACTTGTAGACAAGGTATGGACACCCAATGAAGATGATGTTATGAACCTTGAAATGGTATTCTTCGATATGGAAGATGCAATGAATGTATTACAATAAAAGTGTGAGAAGAACAGAGATAGTTGTATGATGCAAAAGTCCCCATCAGATGTACTGGTGGGGATTTTTATATAGTGGGAAAAAGGAGAGAACTGCGTTGCTTGGGATTGCCATATGTGATGATGAACAATTTTACAGGGAAAAAATACGGATGCTTCTGGAGCGGTACTTTGAAAAATGCGGCCTGCCATGTGAAATATCGACATTTGCATCGGGGGAGGATTTCTTAAAACAGTGTGAGAACCGGGTAAAGTATGATATTGTATTTATGGATATCAGCATGGAAGAACTTGACGGTATGCAGACGGCACAGCAGATTCGGGCTTTTCACGGTGATACCGATATTGTGTTCGTGACCGCGTTCCTCGATTATGCGCTGGAGGGTTATAAAGTGAATGCGGTACGCTATATCTTGAAAGATACGCTGGATGGAGCGGTCGTGGAATGTATGGATGCCATTTTGCAGAAAAAGAAGGCGGCACAGGTAGCTTTCTCCTTTATGGAAGGAGAAAAGAAACTATATACCGATAACATCCTTTATGTGGAGAGCAGAAAGCATAAATCTGTTTTTTTCTATATGGAGACGGAAATTGTTATGTATCAGATATATGAAAAGCTGGATACGATTGAAGAAAAGTTGTCCGGCTGCGGTTTTTTGCGCATCCATAAGAGTTATTTGGTGAATCTGAAGCATATACGGAAAATCAGTAATTATACGGTCGTACTCGATACAGGAGAGGAACTGCCGGTTCCGCGGCCGCGGTATCAGGCAGTAAAAGAGGCATTCGTGGAATATAAAGGGGCATTTTGATGGAAATCATTGTAAGAAGTCTGGTCTTGAGCTTTATGACGGGGATTAGCTGCAAGCTGTTTTTTGAAACACTTCTGTCGGAAAGACGAAAATGGGCAAAGTGGATTAGCCATACCGAGATTTTGGCTTTTACGGCTGGCTTTATGCTGATTGCGGTCACACCGATTCCGCCTTATATTTTGCAGCCGGTCCGTGTGATTCTTGTACTTTTTCTGATTACGCAGTTCTATTATCGGACAGGTATCGTCAAAAATCTGCTTTCCGCAGTTTTATTCTGCAGTATTTATTGGCTGATATCCGTTATGCTGCTTTCGACAGCGTATCTGCTGCCTTTATCGGGAACCGGGGGATTATATGATATGATGGAGATTATCGTAGAAGTAATTCTCCTGTGTCTGATGATGGCCTTTCGTATTGGTTTCCAAAAACGCGCCCGTAGGCTTGCCGGTCTGCAATGGGAAAAGTTCGGCTTTTTTTCAATCCTTGTCATGGTGGTCGTGCTGGCGGTCAGCGTGGTGACATGGGATGGAACGACAGCGGAGAATTATGCGCGTTTCATTGTCGTTGCAGGAATGGTCATTTTGTGTGTGAGTATTTTCTATTTTGTCATATGGAGACTGGAAAAAGAAGAAGAACTCCAGTGGATGCAGCTTAGCCGCGAACGGGCGCAGAATCAGATGGATATGTACCATAATATGCAGAGGAGCTATGAACAGCAGAGACGGCTTCTGCATGATTATTCCAATCAGCTGCAGAGCATACAGGGGATGTTAATGCGCGGCGAGACGGCGCAGACATTGGAATATCTTTCCGGTCTGACAGGGAATCTGAAAAAAAGTGTGGATTATGTAAATACGAATAATATGGTCGTGAACGTGGTGCTGAACCGGAAATATCAGGATGCACGGGAAAAGGGCATTGTAATGACTATACAGGTCAATGATTTGTCGGAACTTACGATAAGCGAAGAAGGAATCGTAACGCTGCTTGTCAATCTGCTCGATAACGCAGTCGAGGCGTGTGAGAGACTTGTTGATCATAAGATCATTCAATTCAAGATGGTGCTGGAGGCGGAAGAACTGATTCTTTCTGTCCGCAATCCGGTAAAAGAGCCTGTGAAGATAAAAGACAATCGGATCGTTACCAGTAAACATGACAGGGAGCGGCACGGAATCGGACTGCTGAATGTGGAGACCGTCGTCAGGCAAAATAACGGAACGAGTATTTTGAAATGCGAGGGTGGATGGTTTTATTTTGCGGCGGTGATACCGATGGCCGGGAGCGGAGATTAGCCGCCATAAAGCATGAAATCTGTCCTACCGGAAAATGACAGAGAAACTTCTTTTTGGGATAGAGAGAAAAGGCACGCAGGTGTCTTTTTTTGTTGTCTGACCGTCGATTCGTGCCGGGGGGATTGTGGGGGCGGGGGATTTGGAAATACAATAAAAGTGGTCAGACGGAAAACGCAGGCGCAGGCGGGCAGGTGAAGAAGTTTCCTTTGCAAGGCACGCTTTCGCTCCGCTAAAAACGCAGCGGTGCTAAGGATTTTGTGTCACCAGTGCCCCAAAATCCAAGTACCGGCGTTTTTACAGGGCCTTGCAAAGGAAATCTTCTTCACCTGCCCGCCTGCGCCTGCGTTTTCCGACCAATTAGAAAAATCAAAGAAGGAGTGTGTCAAAGTATGAGAACACAGAAAATGAAAATTGCGGCGGTATCGGTATTTGGGAGTTTTTGGCTGGGGGCCTGCGGGATGAGCGGACAGGTGGTGGCACAGACAAAAGGAGCGGAAGCGTTGGAAGAGACTGTCCAGTGTACGATGGAAAGTCTGAAAGAACTGGATTTGGATACTTTTAATGAGTGCACGGATAATTACGTTGAGACCTATTATAACTGGCTCGGCATTCCGACAGAAAGGGAATACCGGGTATTCAACGAACTATTGCAGCCCGGTCTGAAAATGGGAAAACATTATCGTTTTAATCTGGCGATGGCGGAGAAGACTGTGGAGCACCTTGCATGGGAAATAACAGATATTCGGGAAGATGGCAATCAGGCCGAAATCGACATGGAGATTACGAATCTGGATATGGCGGATGTGGCCGGAAACTATGAAATCCTGCTATGGGAGAATATGATCGCGGCTGAGGGAACCGGAATGTGGCAGATGGTATCGGATATAACGGACCTGGTAAACGGCGGCGAGGCGCTTCTTGCGCTTATGGATGAACAGGAAGATACCTGCACGATAGCGGTCACGGTGTCGGCTTATCAGGAAGATGGCTGCTGGAAGCTGCACGCGGATGATGAGTTCATCAACGCTTTTATGGGGAATATGAATCTGGGAGAATATTCAGAAGAGGTAAAAGGACGGCTTGCGGAGTTGGAGGAAGCATATGAGGAAAAGATGGAGACATGGGGAGAGGATTTTGGCAATAAGGTGGAAAAATGGATGGAAGATTAAAAAAATAGGAGATCATACAATAAAAAAGTTTGAGCTTGTCTGCGAGTATGCAAAAGAGTGGGCGTACAAAATATTAGGCTGCAGTCAATCAGCGGGATTAATATACATTGACTGTATGTGTAATTGTGGAAAGTATTAATATTAATATCTTAGAAATTACAAAACAGTAAGAAATTTGTTTGTTTTGGAGGAGAACATTACAGAATTGTCGGTTTAAAGAAATATCAGAGTAAGGATTGGGTGTTATACTTCTTTGATGAAGGAGGAATAACACCCATGACTTTATCAGAACAAAAAAGTAATAGGAGGCATAACATGAATTTATTGGAAGTGAATGGAATTTCAA
>CAMWXB010000089.1 GCA_947178125.1 uncultured Lachnospiraceae bacterium
TTGGAGACCTGCCCTGCCGGGAACCTCCCGCACACAGCATATGCACTTATAAACTGAGCAAAAAGACGATCAGAACGATAACAGGCAGCACATAAGCCATATACAGCCGCATCCACTGAGCAATCTTCAATCCTTTTCCCTGATTGGCCTCAGCTGTGAGATTTTCCCATCCCCATCCGTAGCGGCTGGTCGCAAATACGACATAAATCAGGCTTCCGAGAGGAAGGAACAGATTGCTGACAAGAAAATCTTCTAAATCCAGCACGGTCGAGCCGGCGCCTCTTGGCTGAAAACCGGATAACAGATTATAACCGACGGCACAGGGCAGAGACAGCAGAATCATTACGACGGTATTGATATAGCAGGCTTTCTTTCTGGCCCATCCGAACAGATCCATGCAGCAGGAAATAATATTTTCAAAAACGGCAAGCACCGTTGAAAAAGCGGCAAAGAACATAAAGATGAAAAATAAGCTTCCCCACAGCCGTCCGGCAGGCATATGATTAAAAATATTCGGCAGCGTTACGAAGATGAGTCCTGGCCCGCTGTCCGGGCTGACACCGTAGGCAAAGCATGCCGGAAAGATAATGAGACCGGAAACAAAAGCTACGAAAGTATCCAAAATGCCTACATTGACGGCTTCTCCTAAAAGCGCTCTTTCTTTTCCGATATAACTTCCCCATATGGCCATTGCGCCGATGCCGAGGCTGAGCGTAAAGAATGCCTGTGTCATGGCGCCGGACATCACATTGCCGATTCCGAGATTCAGCATCCGGTTAAAATCCGGCAGGAGATAGAAGCGGAGTCCTTCGCCTGCACCATTTAACATGACACTGTTGACCGCAAGAATTACCATAATTGCCAATAGGGCGAGCATCATAAATTTGCTGACCTTTTCCAGTCCGTTCTGCAGTCCTCTGGAACAGACACCGAATCCCAGCAATACGACCACGGCCATAAATCCGATCATTCCATAGGGGTCAGCCAGCATATTTGCAAATATATTGCCGACTGCGTCTACGTCCGTACCCGTAAAGGTTCCGCCGGCCATGAAGAAAAAGTAATGCAGCATCCATCCCGCTACCGTCGTGTAGAACATCATCAGAAGATAATTGCCTGCCATAGCGGCATATCCGTGCAGATGCCATTTCTGACCGGGCTTTTCCAATTCGTTATACAGTTTGACCGGGCTTTTATGCGAGGCGCGCCCCAATGCGAATTCAATGGTCATTACAGGGATTCCCAGAATGATCAGGAAAAATAAATAGCATAATACAAAGGCGCCGCCGCCATACTGACCGACCATATACGGAAACTTCCAAACATTACCAATGCCGATGGCACAGCCTGCACTGAGCAGAATAAAGCCAAGACGGCTTCCAAGACGTTCTCGTTCCATTTCCAATTCCTCCCATTTTCAAAACATATCATTTATCAGTCTAACATCCGATGGGTATTTCGTCAAATAAACGTTTTTTTGCCGATGCTGTCTGTTTTTATGTTTCTAAATCATAGACCTTGAAAGTTGCGTTGAAATTCTGTAATATGGTGAAAAAAGGAGAAGAGCACAGATGGAATGCAGTTATATCGTACAAGAGGGAGAATTGCTTTTAAATAATAGAAGGAAGAACCGTTTGACTGTATATCTTATGTTTTTCTTTTATGTTTTCGGATTTCTGGGAATTCTTTTGACATTCGGACTTACGATGTATCTTACCTATATTATTTTTCGGGAATGTATTACGGAGATTACATTAAATAACTGTATTCCGCTGGGAGCTATCTTCGCGACCTTTGGGTCTGCTGTTATTTCCGTGCTTTCGCTTTATTGTAATCGGCAGATTAATCTGTTTCAGGAAAATCTATCTGCTTTGCATGAACAGATTCCGGAAATGACATCATGGAAAAGATGGCCGTTTCTGAAACGACACGGATGGGAAAGCGCCGGGTGGCGGAAAGTTAATTTTTATACATTAAAAAACCCTCAACTCATTTTTAAGTGCGGTGAACGTTGTCTGACGATGGAGCTTCCAACCTGTTCTGCGGATTTCTATGATCTTCCTATTGCAATCGGTATTATAAGAATGCTCGGTTTTTACAGGTATTTTTCAAAGGCAGCCTTTCAATTGAAAAATGAGGAACAACAAAAAGATTTACTGGTATTTTACTGTGCTCTGATGATTTATAGAAATATCTTCCGGTATAAAGCGGGTACGTTTCTTATGCTGATTGGTTCCGAATTTGTTCTGGCGAGTATTATTTTTTCTTTTTTTTATCAGTCCATTAGCAGTTTTCTATTATAACGGCATTTTAAAGGCTCCATTCTGTTTTCTCGTTATTGTATAAAGATGCAAAATAATGTATAACAATGATCATGGGCAACGCGTTTGCGGCTTTTACGGTCATCACAGCGGGGATTGGTGTTCCGTTTGTTATTTCCCAGGGCGGTAATCCGGCGGTCATCGGAGTGCTTGGTATGACGGCGGGATATTGTGGAACTTTAATGACACCAATGGCGGCGAACTTTAACATCGTTCCCTGTGCGGTTCTTGAAACAAAAGACCCGAAATGGGCGGTAATCAAGGCACAGCTGCCGATGGCACAGAAAATCCAGAGCAGGAATATTCCGGCATCCATATCCAATACGGCAGGTACGTTTGTATGCAACCATGTGACCTACGGCGTCTGTCATTTGCTCGCGACCAAATATCCGGGCAAACGCAGCGGATTTATTCATATTCCTTATCTGCCGCAGCAGGTGCTTGACAAAAAAATATGCCTTCCA
This sequence comes from uncultured Lachnospiraceae bacterium, assembly GCA_947178125.1. Lineage (GTDB taxonomy): Bacteria > Bacillota > Clostridia > Lachnospirales > Lachnospiraceae > UBA3282. Next base: position 2,786 of record CAMWXB010000089.1, read on the forward strand.
TGTCGCAGGAGATGATGGTAGAGGCAATTACGGCGGCAATCGAAGCAATCGTGGAAACAGAAGAAGATATTAAAGTGACGGGTGGTGCGACACATTAATGAAAAAGATGTTCGTGTACGGAACTTTGCGCGTAGGAACGGATTGAAAAATCCCCGCCGTCTGCGGCGGGGATAAAATTTTGTTATTGTGCGGAAAATGTGAACTGATTTACCAACTGCTTTAAGCAGGCTGCTTCTGCGGAGAGCTGTTCGCTGGCTGCCGCGCCTTCTTCGGCCGTGGCGCTGTTGTTCTGCACAACGCTCGATATCTGATTGATACCTTCTGAAACCTGCCAGACGGCGTTTGACTGTTCGTCAGACACAGTCGCGATGTGGTCAATGGAATCGACCACGGACTGAATGCTGCTCACAACTTCTGACAGGGTATCCGCCGTATGTTTTGCGATTTCCGTACCGGTATATACCGCATCCGTAGAATGCTCGATGAGTACGGAAGTATTCTGGGCTGCTTCTGCGGATTTGCTGGCCAGACTGCGGACTTCCTCAGCGACGACGGCAAATCCTTTGCCGGCTTCGCCTGCCCGGGCTGCCTCTACAGCCGCGTTCAGAGCCAGTATATTTGTCTGGAATGCAATATCGTCAATGGTTTTCAGAATCTTTTCAATTTCGTTAGAACTTGTCTGAATCTTATCCATGGCTTCCATCAGAGTCTGCATTTTCTGATTGCATTCGGAAATTTCCTCGCCGGTGTGGTGAGTCTGCGTGCGGGCATGCAATGCGCCTTCCGCGGTGCCTTTGGCCTGTTCGGAAATTTCGTTGATCCGCGCCGCCAGTTCCTGCACGGAGCTGGCCTGTTCCGTAGTTCCCTGGCTGAGTGTCTGGGCGCTGGCGGATAACTGGTCGCTGGCCGAGGATACCTGCTCGGCAGAGCGGTTGACCTGTTGTATGATATCGCTTAATTCCTCCTTCATATGGCGCATGGAGAGCAGGATATCATGAAAACTTCCGACATATACTTCCTCATGCTGGGTGCGGACATCCAGATTTTGATTTGCAAGTTCGTTCATCAGATAATTGATATCTTTGATAACGGTGCTCAGACCTTCGACAAGAGCAGTCGTAGACCTCGCCAGCATACCGGTTTCGTCTCTGCTTGTGACTTTCGGCATCGGCGTTTCCAGATCGCCTTCGACGAGCAGTGCCATACGTTTTGCACAGGCTTTCATTGGTTTGCTGATACTGCCGGCCAAAATCAGAGCGATTACGATAGAAAGCAGTATGGCGATCAGGATTACTGCGATATTAATGACCATTGCGTCGCGTGTGGAAGCCAGATAATTCAGCTGCGGTGCGGTAACGGCAATGCTCCAGCCGTCCGTGCCGTTCACGGGCGCGTAGGCGATGAACATCTTATCTTCACCGTTCGTATAGCTTCCAAATCCGTTTTCACCTTGTCGCATGGAAGTATGAACATCTGCGAGTTCTTTTAACGACGGATCATTTTGTGCTTCGGCCTCAATATTCTGAACCGTGATTGTATCAAGGGTAATGTCGGCAATCGTATCGCCGGATTTGTTGATCATATAAGCCCGGCTGTTCTCACTGATCTGAATAGAAGATACGATATCGTTTAAAAAGGTCTCGTGCGGAACAAAATATACAACACCTACGATGGAAGAGCCGTAAACTCCATCGGCATAGAGAGGCGCCGCGACCATAATGGAAAGTTCCCCTGTAATCTTGCTGATCAACGGTTCTGATACATAGATATTGCCCTGCATGGCCTGTTTGACGTATTCGCGGTCGGAATAATCTTTTCCGTCAAAAATACTGATGCCGTCTATACCGATGATATTCCCTCGCTGGAAATCGTGCATGGCGACACGTTCATCCATAATGGACTGCTTTTCCGCCACAGATACATTCGGATCGGCCAATTGCGGAATACAGCCGGTATCCAGGACTGCGTTCTGATATGCCGTCAATTCCTGCTCCACGCGTTCGGCTGCCAGAACTGCGGTCTCGCTCATCATATGCTCTACCGTGGAGAGCGTGCTGTTGTAATTGGGTATGATGCTGGAAATCCCAGATGCCACCAATGCGACCAGAACGGTCAGGATGAGACATAAAGTGATTTTGGTTCGAATGCTTTTCATTTTATCGTTCCCCCTGTTTGGTATTATCATTAATATAATTATATGAGCAGCGGTGTTTGCTTGTCAATTGCCTTAGGGCGTTTTCCGGCGTTTTTTGGCGCGTTTCCGGCCAGTTGCTCCATATTTTTTGACCGTGCGTTACGGGTGTTGACATTTTGGGAGAAATGGGGCATAATCTAATTACAAAACCCATACGGGTGTGGATTTTTTAAGAGGAATCTTTTTTCGCCACACAGCCTGGTGAAACGGCTGTGTGGTTTTTTTGTGGTTTTTTATGAAAATTTATAAAAAGGAGAAAAACAATGGAACAGACTTTTATGAAAGAGAGAAAAGTTTTGCCGCTCGTGCTGTCCATGTCGCTGCCCATGGTCGTTTCCATGGCAGTCAATTCCTTATATAACATTGTTGACAGCTACTTTGTGGCAAAATTAAGTGAGAACGCCATGACGGCGCTGGCGCTCGTCTATCCGGTACAGAACCTGATCAATGCGATTGCTATCGGCTTCGGCGTCGGCATCAATGCGACAGTGGCATTTTATCTGGGTGCAAAAGAGCAGGAGAAGGCAAATCAGGCGGCAGTACAGGGGATATTATTGAATTTTCTGCATGGCGTGATACTGACCGTTTTGAGCATCGCAGTCATGCCTTTTTTTCTAAAATCATTTTCACCGGAAGAGGAAGTGCTGCACATGGCACTTGTTTATTCGAACCGTGCCTTTTTGTTCTCGGTGATCATTATGCTGGGGCTCGCCTATGAGAAAATCTTTCAGGCTGTCGGGAGTATGAAATTTACTATGCTCAGCATGATAGGCGGATTTATTACCAATATCGTGCTGGATCCTCTGCTGATCTTTGGGATTGGATTTTTTCCGCAGCTCGGCATTGCGGGTGCCGCCTATGCAACGGGAATCGGGCAGTGTGTCACGCTGTTTTTGTATCTGCTCTGCTATAAGATTCGTCCGATTCCGGTAAAAATAGAGAGAAGTTATCTGCGCATGGATAAGGCGATGTCGGTAAAACTGTATTCCATAGGGATTCCGGCCATACTGAATATGGCATTATCCTCCGTACTGATTTCCGTCCTGAACGGAATTTTGGCGGCATTCTCTGAAAAATATGTGCTCGTACTGGGCGTATATTATAAGCTTCAGACTTTTATCTATCTGACGGCCAACGGCATCATTCAGGGAATCAGGCCGCTTATCGGATATAATTACGGGGCGGAGGAATATGGACGTGTGGAAAAGATATATCAAACGACGCTCAGGCTGACGATGGGTGTTATGTTCATCGGCAGCATTTTGTCCTGGGCAATTCCGGAACGGCTGATCGGGCTGTTCACATCGAATATGGAGACGATTCAGATCGGTGTCAACGCGTTGCATATCATCAGCCTTGGATTTATTGTATCGGCGGTGTCCGTTTCCTGCTGTGGTGCGCTGGAAGGGCTTGGAAAAGGACGGCTGTCCCTGTATATCTCGCTGGCAAGGTATGTGGTCGTGATCATACCGGCGGCCTTTTTATTCAGCAGGTTCGCGGGCGCGGACGGAGTATGGTATGCTTTCTGCTTTTCGGAATTTGTGTCTGCGGGGGCGGCATATTTTATCTATAAAACTTTTTTCCTAAAAAGGGAATGACGTTGGTTTTGCTTTTGAATAGAGCGGACCAGATGATGTGTTTTTGGGAAGGAGCTTCAGCAATGGAGCTTCTTTTTTGGTGGAATTTTGTAGAAGCAGGATTGTGCGATTTAGACAAAAAGGAAATGCGGTTTTCGTTTGATTTGACAAAAGTGTTTCCTATTTGGAAAAACCGGATTGACATTTCTGGTCTGCAGATATAAAATTAAAAACATAATAAAAGTATTTAATAAAGTATAAATAAAAGTGACTTAAAAGGAGAGGATAACATGAAAAAAACAATGAAAACAGCAGTCATGCTCGGCATCGGCAAAATGGGGTTCGAAGAGCGGGAGGTTCCCAAAGCAAAAGACGATGAAGTATTGGTCAAACTGGAATACGTTGGTATCTGTGGCAGCGACCTGCACTATTATGAAACGGGAGCAATCGGGGATTATGTAGTAGAGCCGCCTTTCGTGCTCGGTCATGAGCCGGGGGGAACAGTGGTGGAAGTCGGAAAGAATGTAAAGCATTTAAAAGTCGGCGACAGAGTGGCGCTGGAGCCGGGAAAAACCTGTGGACACTGCGAATTCTGCAAAACGGGGCGTTACAATCTCTGTCCTGACGTGGTATTTTTCGCGACACCGCCGGTAGACGGCGTATTTCAGGAATATGTGGCGCACGAAGCGGACCTGTGCTTTAAGCTGCCCGATAATGTGAGTACGCTGGAAGGCGCTCTGATCGAGCCGCTGGCAGTCGGTTTTCATGCCGCGATGCAGGGCGGCGCCAGGGCAGGACAGACAGCGGTAGTCATGGGGGCAGGCTGTATCGGTCTGGTAACGATGATGGCCTTAAAAGCGATGGGTGTATCTAAGGTATATGTGGTAGATATCATGGAGAAACGTCTTGAAAAGGCGATGGAACTCGGCGCGGACGGCGTGATAAACGGCAGTAAGGCCGATGCGGTTGAAGAAGTGAGGAAACTGACGAATGGAAAAGGATGCGACCTGGCGGTGGAGACTGCGGGAACACAGATAACAACAGTGCAGACAATACATATGACCAGAAAAGGTGCGACAATCGTATTGGTAGGTTACAGCAAGAGCGGCGAAATGACGCTGCCGATGAGCCTTGCACTGGATAAGGAACTGACTTTTAAGACCGTATTCCGTTATCGTCATATTTATCCGATGGCGATCGAGGCGGTAGCATCGGGCAAAGTCAATCTGAAAGGTATCGTAACGGATATATTCGGGCTCGACGAGGTGCAGAAGGCGATGGATTACAGCGTGAACAATAAGGCGGATATTGTAAAAGCCGTTATCCGCATTGCGGAATAAGAAACGGAAAGACTTCGGGATGGTTCAGAATATTGGGTAGAAAATGACTGGAAAAATGTATATGCAGAATATATCAGAGAGGAACAGGCAGACCAATAGGAAAGGAACTGGAAGAGGCGGCGTAAAGATTTATTTGAATTTTTTCACCGGAATCTGTTGGAGATTTTGATTGACATACGGCCCCGATTCGCAACATAATAGAAAGCGGATAATGTATGCAATAGCAATAGGGGTGTGAACATGACCGGATATTACGATGATGAAGAGATGCGCCGTCGTCGGGCGCGGCGCAGAGAAGAAATGAGAAGAAGAAAGAGAAGGCAGGAGCTTTTTCGGCGGCTGCTCCCGTTTGGGATTGCGGCGGTTTTGGTCATTATTGTGATCGCGGTCGTGACGGGCCGGGGCAGAAAAGAAGAAAAAACGGATGAGAATATGGCGGTGAAGGATCAAATCGAAGAAGAGAACCGTGCGGGTACAGCCGATATGACAGAAGAAGAGAACCGTGCGGAAACAGCTGACCAGACGGAAGAAGCAAATCGTACGGATGTAGATGATCAAAAAGGAGAAGAAGCCCGTGAAGAGAACGATAAGCGCGTGAATACGGAGAAGAAAAAGCTGGCCGCATGGACGAGCGCGGAAACAGGACGGGCTGTCGTTATGCTGCGGGAGCGTTATGACGCTTTGGAACAGGAAAAGGCGGATGCGGCCATAAAGCGCTCCTTCCAGTATGCGGCAGCAGAAGATACGAAACGGTTGGGAGAAGAGATTTTCAGCAGCAATGCAATCCTGGTGGATGTTGATAACGAGAAGATTCTCGCCGGAAAGGGCGAAAAGAGCCAGGTCGTGCCGGCTTCCATGACGAAGGTGCTGACGCTGCTCGTTGCGGCGGAGCATATCGAGAATCTGAGCGCCCTGAACGATAAATTTGAGATAACGACGGAGATTACGGATTATTGTTTTCGGAATGACTGCAGTGTTGCGGGTTATGCGGTCGGTGAGGCTGTGACGGTCCGCGATCTGCTTTATGGTGCAATCCTGCCTTCCGGCGGCGACGGAGCATTGGGGCTCGCAATCTATACGGCCGGTTCCCACGAAGCTTTCGTGGAATTAATGAATGAGAAGCTGACGGAACTTGGACTGTCCGGAAGTGCACATTTTACGAATTGTATCGGAATCTATGATGTGAATCACTATTGTACGGTCTATGATATGGCGATTATCATGGAAGCGGCCATGCAGAATGAAATCTGCAGGGAAGTGCTTTCTACCCGTATCTATACGACTTCCCAAACGGAACAGCATCCGGAGGGAATCGAACTTTCGAACTGGTTTATACGGCGTATAGAGGACAAGGACACGGGCGGCATGACCATTTATGGGAAAACAGGTTATGTGAATCAGTCAGGAAGCTGTGCGGTCAGTTGTGGTATCAATGAAGAGGGAAGAACCTATATCTGCGTTACTACGAATGCCGTTAACCGTTGGCGGTGTATTGAAGACCACGCATATCTGTACAAGCTCTTTTCGGAAAGTTAAACGATACGGGAATTGTTCAGAAAAGGGCTTTTTCTTGAAAAAAGCAATATGCTTTTTATGTGTGATATGCTATACTGTAACCGATGTTTGTTTTGTGCAATCATGATAGAAGAATAATTCAGGAGGGGAAATAGCATGAGCAATCAATTAATGTGGCAGGAACGTTATAATATCGGCGTGGATTTTATAGACCGGGAACATAAGAAGCTTTTCAATATTTTGAATAAGCTGCTTGCTGCAGGAAAAGAGGAGGAGAAAAGCCGCTGGGCATGTCAGGAGGGAATTAAATATTTTAAAGACCATGCGATGAAGCATTTTGCGGAAGAAGAGGCTTATATGGCGTCTATTCATTATGCAGGCTTTGATACGCACAGGCGCCTTCATGATAATTTCCGGAAAAAAATGATTCCGGCTCTTGAGAAAGAATTGATGCAGACAGCTTATTCTGCAGAGGCGGTCAGTCATTTTCTGGGTGTTTGTTCAGGTTGGCTGATTGCGCATACTTTAACCGAAGACCGTGCAATTACGGGGAAAGCGGTGAGCAAGTGGGGAGAACTTTTACCGGATCAGATGCAGGCCGCAATGCAGCAGACAATCATACAGCTTTTGAGTGATCTGTTTCAGCTGGAAGCACGGGTGGTCAGCGAATGTTACGGCGGAGAGCGGTTCGGAAAAGGTATCTACTACCGTTTGAATTATGAAAACAGGAACGGGGAACGATGGGAGATTATGCTTGTCTTTGAGGAAAAACTGATTCTCAAGACGATTGGCAGTATGATAGACGTGGAGGCCAGTACGGTCAGTGCCATGATGATGCATGCCTCCCGCTTTACCGCGCAGCAGTTCGTAAACAGCATCAGCCAGCATTTTCCGTCTGCGGAGGTGCATGAGATAAAAGATGAGAATCTTCTTACATATGATCAGTTCCAGAGAGCATTTGCCAGGCAGAAACTGCAGTTCAGCCTGCTTTTTGATACGGGAGCGGGATATTTTGCCTACTGTGTTACCGCACCGCATCTGATTCAAAAGGAAGAGGAAACGCCGATTAAGGCAGAGAATGCAATGGAAGAGGTCAAAAAGTATCTTGACAGACAGGCAGTGAAGAAGAGAAAGAAAATCCTCGTGGTCGATGACTCCGAACTCGTGCGGGAAGCGATGAAGAAACTGCTCGGGATTGACTATGAAGTCATGCCGGTCAGTTCTGGACTGGCTGCGCTCCGAAGCATCATACTGAACAGGCCGGACCTGATTCTTCTGGATTATGAAATGCCGGTCTGCGATGGACGCCAGGTATTGGAAATGATTCGTTCTGAGGAAGATTTTGCTGACATTCCGGTATTCTTTTTGACAGGAAGGTCAGATAAGGAGAGCGTTCAGAAGGTTCTTGCACTAAAACCTGCGGGATATCTGGTGAAGTCCCTACAGCCTGCGGAAATTAAAAAGGGAATCGATACCTTTTTTGAGATGAAGAGGAAAGCAGAGAATAAATAAGAAGAAAGAATAGAGAAGAGGCTGCGGTGACGCGGCCTTTTTCCATACTTGCAATTCTTACCAGACTGTGTTATGTTTTTAACGAGCAGTATTCTGCGGAAACTGCATCGGATGATGGTGGACCGCTTTCGGAAAGAAGGTGAGTGCACAAAATGAAGACAGGAATCATTGGAGCCGGAAGAGTAGGCTGTTCGATTGGAAAATATCTGACGGACAACGGAAAGACGGTGATCGGCTATTACAGCCGGACTTATGAAAATGCCGCTGAGGCGGCGGAATTTACCGGTACGGACTGCTTCCGTAAAATGGAAGAACTGGTAGCTTTGAGCGATACCCTTTTTATCACGACACCTGACGGACAGATCGGGGCGGTATGGGATCGCATGAAAGAAATGTCCATAGATGGGCGTATGATATGTCATTTAAGCGGCTCATTGTCATCTGATGTATTCACAGGAATTGATGAAAGGAAAGCCTATGGCGCTTCCATTCATCCAATGCTCGCGTTTCGCGATAAGTTCACATCGTACAGACAACTGCATAACTGCTTTTTTACGATGGAAGGGAATCCGTATGCTTTGCAGCAGCTGGAAGAATTGCTGCGGGAGCTTGGCAATCCTTACTGCCTGATCGAGGCGGCTGAAAAGGCGAAATATCACTGCGCGGCAAGCGTTTTGAGCAATGATGTGCTGGCGCTTCTGGATATGGGATTCGGATTGCTCATGCAATGCGGCTTCACGGAAAAAGAGGCGTTGTATGCGTCAAAGGCGCTGATAAGCGGAAACGTCGAGAATGTACTGGAGAACGGAACGGTGCCTGGCATGACGGGACCGGTTCTGCGGGGCGACGTTTCTACGGTAAAGAAGCATCTGGATGTCCTGGAAGGGAATGAGCGGGAGATTCACCGTCTGCTGGGGAAAAGGCTTCTGCGGATGGCTGAGCAGAAACAGGAAATGGAAGCTGTCGATAGGAAAACGGCGGACGATTGGGCCGTGTCGGAACAACTACGCAGAAAGTATCAGGAGCTAAATGATTTATTATCGTGAAACAGGCTTGCATATAATGATGTGATGAAATCACAGAATAAAAAGAGAGGATGGCATAAAGTAAAGATTATGAAGAATACAGTTGTAACGTTCAGACAGGCGAAAGAAAAGGGAGAAAAACTTACCATGTTGACTGCTTATGATTATACAACGGCCAAGCTGGTGAACGAAGCGGGAATCCATTCGATTCTGGTGGGGGATTCTCTGGGCATGGTATGCCTCGGTTATGAGGATACGATTTCCGTCACAATGGAAGATATGATTCATCATACAAGAGCGGTGTCAAGAGGAGCGGGCGATGCGCTTGTTATAGCGGATATGCCCTTTATGTCCTATCAGACTTCGGTCTATGATGCGGTCGTGAATGCCGGCCGGCTGATGAAGGAAGGGCACGCGCAGGCGGTCAAGCTGGAAGGCGGCAAAGAAGTCTGTCCGCAGATAGAAGCGATCGTGAAGGCCTCGATACCTGTCTGTGCGCATCTTGGGCTGACGCCGCAGTCCATTCATGCCTTTGGCGGGTTCAAGGTACAGGGCAAAGGAGAAGAGGCGGCCAGAAAACTGCTGGAAGAGGCGAAAGCGATAGAAGCGGCAGGTGCTTTTGCGGTCGTGCTGGAATGCGTGCCGGAAGCGCTTGCAAAACTGATTTCAGAAAAACTGTCGATTCCGACGATTGGCATCGGCGCCGGTGCGGGCTGTGACGGCCAGGTGCTGGTATATCAGGATATGCTGGGAATGTATGCGGATTTCACGCCGAAATTTGTAAAAGTTTTCGCCAATGCAGGGGAAGAGATGAAAAAGGGTTTTGCGGCATATAAAAAAGAAGTGCAGGAAGGCAGTTTCCCGGCGGCAGAGCATACTTTCCGGATGGATGAGAGCATTTTGGAAAAATTATACTGATTCAAAGAAGATTGTGCATAAAGTGGGAGGTATTACGGGAAATGATTATTTCAGGAAGCATCAAAGAGACGAGGGAACAGGTCAAAGAATGGAAAAAGCAGGGCCTTCGCGTAGGTTTTGTTCCGACAATGGGCTATCTGCATGAGGGACATCAAAGCCTGATGGAAGCGGCGAAGAAAGAAAACGATAAAGTGGCGGTCAGCATTTTCGTGAATCCGATTCAGTTCGGGCCGAATGAAGATTTTGCAAGCTATCCGCGGGATTTGGAAAAAGATGCGGCGCTCTGTGAGCGTGTAGGAGTGGACTTGATATTTCATCCGGAAGCATCTGAAATGTACGATGAAGATTTCTGTACTTATGTGGATATGGACGGATTGACGAAGGAACTGTGCGGGAAGAGCCGGCCCACCCATTTTCGGGGCGTGCAGACGGTAGTGAGCAAGCTGTTCCATATTATTCCGGCGGATAGAGCTTATTTCGGGCAAAAAGATGCCCAGCAGCTTGCCGTCATCAGGAAGATGGTGCGGGATATGAGCATGGATATCGAAATCATCGGCTGCCCGATTGTTCGTGAAGAAGACGGACTGGCGAAAAGCTCCAGAAATACTTATCTGAGTGAGGAAGAAAGGCGTGCCGCCCTCGTTCTGAGCAGGAGCCTTGCGGAAGGGAAAAAGCTGATACAGTCCGGAGAGCGGGATGCAGGCAGGATCAAAGCGTGCATTATGGACGTACTCAAAAAAGAAGCGCTGGCAAGACCCGATTATGTGGAAATCGTGGATTTTGCAGACATTACCCCGATAGAAGATATAAGCGCGGCTAAGAACGGAGAAGTGCTCTGCGCCATCGCGGTATACATCGGTAAGACGAGGCTGATCGATAATTTTATCTGGAAATACTGAGCAGGAGCAGAATAGAGAGGAGGGCATGATCATCATATGAACATCAGGATGTTAAAAGGAAAGATTCACCGCGCCGTCGTGACGCAGGCGGCTCTGCATTATGTGGGAAGCATCACCGTGGATACGGATTTACTGGAAGCGGCGGGGATTTTGGAATATGAGATGGTGCAGATCGTGGATGTGGAGAACGGAAGCCGGTTCGAGACTTATACGATTGCCGGAGAAGCGGGAAGCGGCACGGTCTGTCTGAACGGAGCAGCCGCAAGGCAGGTGCAGCCGGGCGACCATGTCATTATCATGGCATATGCGGATATGACACCGGAAGAGGCAAAGGAGCACAGGCCCTATGTCGTATTTACGGATGAGAAGAACGGGATTACGCGGATTTCCCGGTATGAGAAGCATGGGGAACTTTCGCCCGGTATGTTATAACTTTCAGGTATAAACTGATGAACCAATCGAGACTTCTGCGGAAGTCTCGATTTTTTTATACTATAGAAAATTGGGACAGTATACTTTTTTATAATGATACAAAGGAGTAATGAAGGCAAATGAAGGGAGATGAAGCAAAATTTAATTGAATTATGTATGCGTTTGTGGTAAGATAACAAAATTGAACATTTGACAGATTGATATTTCATGAGGTGAAGATAATGGAGAGAGATGT
>CAMWXB010000090.1 GCA_947178125.1 uncultured Lachnospiraceae bacterium
AGGAACAATGCCATGCGCCGTCCCGGACTGTATGCCGAATTACAATCATCCTTTCAGCAGGTACACACCTCCTTCCGCAGCTGCAGCAGAATCCTCTTTTCCATACGGCTCACCTGCACCTGGCTGATTCCCATCTTTTTTGCCACTTCAACCTGTGTCTTATCCTGAAAATACCGTAATTGAATCAATTCCCGCTCCGTCTCGTCGAGCCCCTCCAAAAGCTGCTCGAGCAGCATGTGGTTCAGCAGTTTCTCCTTCTCCGTATCTTCGCAGACGCTTCCGCCCGTATTATTTTCAAGCACCGAATATCCGACACCGCCTGCTTCGCCCACGACTTGGTCCACAAGATAGATTTCATTTCCATCGGATTGATAGACCGATTTATAAATGGATTCCACCTCGATATTAGCATCCAGCGCCAGAACGATATCTTCTACGCTCAATCCCGTTTCCTCTGAAATCTCCTGCATGGTCGCATCCCGACCGAGCATATGAGACAGTTTTTCCGCCGCCTGTCTGATCTTCCATCCATTTTCCTTCAGGGTCCTGCTCACCTTTACCATGCCGTCATCCCGCAGAAAACGTTTGATTTCCCCCTGTATCATCGGTACTGCATACGTTGAGAACTTCACTTCAAAGCGCAGATCGAATTTATCAATTGCCTTCATCAGACCGATACAGCCGATCTGAAATAAATCCTCCGGATCATAACCTCTTTCCAGAAATCGCTTTACAATATGCCTTACCAATCCCAGATTTTCTTCTATGAGTCTTTCTCTCGCTTCTTTATCCCCTGCCTGTGAACGTTCTATCAATACGGCAGTTTCTTCCATAAATAAGCCTTGCTCCTTTCCAAAGACGACTATGATTACAGCTATTTTTTATCACATGAACAATCCGCAGCGCGGCCTTCACTCCACATCCTCAATCCAGGACGTGATGCCGAGTTTTTTTATCATATGTACTGTCGTACCCTGTCCTACTTCGGAAAGCACCTCCAGGTCATCCATGAAAGCCTCCATAAAAGAAAAGCCCATACCGGAACGTTCCAATTCCGGTTTCGTCGTAAAAAGAGGTTCCATCGCTCTATCAATATTTTCGATTCCGATACCGCAGTCCCTGACTTCCACCTCTAATACATCGCTTTTGATAAAACAGTGAATCCATACTTTATTTTCTTCCCGGTCCTCACCGTCATACCCATGTATGATGGAATTGGTCACCGCCTCCGATACCGCTGTTTTGATATCCGAAATTTCCTCCAGTGTCGGATTGAGCTGCGCAACAAACGCCGCTACCGCGGTCCGTGCAAAAGCTTCATTATCCGAAATCGCCCGAAATTCCAATCTCATTTCGTTCTTTATCTCTGTCCCCTTCTTCCAGCTTACAATTTCAATCATAATGCCTTTCCTTTCTATTGTTCTATTCAGACTAATGATATATTCAATTTATTGATATATTTAACTCATGGACTTATTCACGCCATCGACATGTTTACTCCATAATTTCTACTACATTATGTAATCCAGACAGCATCAGGATACGCCGAATCCTGCTGTCTGTATTGATTGCATACACCTTCCCCCCAAAGCAGGCAATTTTTTTGTATCTTCCCACAATAATACCGATTCCGGAACTGTCCATAAAGGTTGTCCGTTCAAAATCAAAGACCACATTTCCCACTTTTTCATCGAGAATATATTTATCTGCTGTTTTACTTATGTGAACCGATTGATGATGGTCTATTTCATCCGGCATTCTTATCATCAGGTAGTTGTCGATTACTTTAAATTCCTCTTCCATTGTCCATTTTCCCCTTTCTACTGCATGAGCATTTTTTATACGAAACAGGAATGCCGATTGCTCCGCCGCGCTCCCGCAATCGCCGCCGGCATTCACGCAAAAAAAGAGAACAAAGCATTACTCTGTTCTCTTTCGTATATTATCATATTTCTTCTCACACTTCTATTGTGCTGCGCTTTCCAGTTCCTCCAGATAAGTCGTAGACTTAGATGCCTTCAAAGTCCCCGGGAACAATTCGATAACCTGTCTGTACGCCTCTCTGGCATCTTCTGTCCGGCCAACGCTCTTATAGGCATCCGCCAGATAGTACAGAGCATCCCCGTTCGATGCATCATACTGGAATGCCTTCTCGAAATTCGGAATCGCTACATCATAGTCCACATGCTGATATGCCTCATACGCCGTATCATAATAGGCATCTCCAAGTGTCGGCCCGATTAAGGCAAGCAGCGTATTGTACAATTTCTCATAGGACTCGGAAATCTCGATTTCATCTTCCTGCTTTGCGATATCGATTTCATCCAGGTAATCGGCAACTGTCATCACATCCGAAGAATCCGTCAGATAAGCATCCGCCGCTTTCGCAAGAAGGTCATAATACTGGATATTGCCGTCTTTGCCCATATATGCCTGCAAATTCTGCTCCAGTGTTTCCTTCTCTTCCTGTAAGCTTGCAAGCTGCTGTTCCAACTCATCGATTGTCGCGGATTTGGCATCCGACTGTTCGCTGACAATACGCAGGTTCTCGTTGATATCCGCCTTTTCCGACTGAATCCTCGCAGGCAGAATCAGGAAAAATGCAATCGCAATTCCTATCAAAAGTCCGATGCCCAGATTCAGCAGAGAGCCTACGCCCTTACCTTCTTTGATATTCACAGGCTGAATGATCGTTTCATTTCCACTCTGGTACTTCCTGACTTCGTCCGATCGGTTCTTTTTCTTACCGCCCGACTTCACGCCCTCTTCAGGCAAAAGCATCTCATCGACTTCTTTCAGATAGCGCAGCGTCGTCGTATTGTTGGAATCAATCTGCACGCATCTCGTCAGTTCTCTTTTGGCACGCTCCCATTCTTCACTGTTAATATATAAAAGCGCAAGGAGCTGATGCGCGCGGACGAACTTCGGATTGAGAGACAATACTTTCTTGAGCTGTATTACCGCTAAGTCCAGACTATCCTGATGACAGTATGTCAAAGCCTGATTGTATTTTTTAATGGTCTGATTTATGGTATCCAAACGGGTCGGATTGGTCTGTATCATGTTAATATAGTCATCCGCTATATTTTTCTTAGGCTGCTGGTTCTTGCTGATGACCCACTCACTCAGGGCCGCAACGACCTCTCCCATCTCAAAATAGACCAATCCCAGTAAATTTCTTGCTGTTACATTATTTTTATTGAACTTTAAACTCTGACGTAAACTTGCGATTGCGCCGGTCAGATCCCTGACATTCGCCTTTTCCAGTCCATCATTATAAAATCTGTTAGAGATATATATGATCTTCTTATAAAGTGATACATCGGCGCCGCAGCTGGTACAAAAATCATGTTCGGACAATTCATATCCGCATTTGTAACAATTCATCTATGATAACCATACCTTTCTGATAACGATGCCTTTTTACTATTCCAAATTTTTCGACGCCTTTGATTCCTTTACCACCTTGACTACCAAATCGGCCATGTCCGTTAAATCTTGATTATATATCGCTTCTTCTGCATCCTCCACCTCAAGGCTCGGATGAAATTTCCTCAACTCTTCTTCAAAATTAATCATGCGAGTGCCTCCTTAAAAGGGCTTTCACTTCGCCCGCCAAATATAATGAACCGACAATATACACGCGCTTCCCGGCGCCGCTGCGCCTGCACACATCCTGCATTGCATCTTCCAGGTTCCCATATTCCCGTATCCGTAATTCTGTATATTGTCTGAAATAATCTGCCAGTTCCTGCAGCGGCAAGGCTCTTTTATCCTGTATTGCCACCACGCCAATTTCATCGAACAGTTCTGCTCCTGCAAGCATATCCATTACTTCCCGGTACTGTTTCTCCTGTACCATGGAAAAAAGAAGAAATCTTCTTCCCGCACAGCCATCCTGTCCGGCTGTCTTCAAAAAGGCCCGTATGCCGTCGGTATTATGTGCGCCGTCGAGATAGACTGACGGCATGATTTCCTCCATCCTGCCTTCCCAGCGCATCTTCCTGATACCTTCTGCAAGCTGTTCTTTACTGATCCTTGTCCTGTCCGCAAGCTGCTCAACAGCCGCCACGGCGAGCACGGCATTTTCTACCTGATATAACGCAATGGTAGGCACACGAAACCTAATATAACCATAATAATTTGATTGGAGAGAAAAATCAATAGTTTTATCATGACTATTTATTTCTTTTATCGCCTGAAAAGATACGGGAAAGGTGAAAGTTTCTGCCAGAACCGCACATTTTTCCAATGTTTCTGTCACTGATTTTTCTTTATCAAAATAAACGACAGGTACATTTTTCCGAAAGATCCCTGCCTTCTCCGCCGCAATCTCGGGAAGCGTTTCGCCCAGATACTCCATGTGGTCATATCCAATAGAAGTGATCACACACACATCTTTTCTGTCGATGGCATTGGTCGCATCCAGTCTTCCGCCAAGTCCCGTCTCCCATATGATATATTCTACTCCATAATGCCCAAAAAGCACAACCGCCATGAAAAAAAGATATTCAAAAAAAGTGGGATGATAAGATGCTTTCCGCAAAACTTCCGGCAGATCGCACAGTTTCTCCGCCACAGTCTGAAAAGCCCATAAAAACGCTTCTTCGGAGACCATCTCCCCGTTTATGAGAAATCGTTCCCGCATCGAAACGAGATGGGGGGATATGAACATTCCGGTCTGAAAACCGGCTTCTTTCAGAATCGAATACAAATAAGCACAAACGGAACCTTTTCCGTTTGTGCCCGCCACATGAATGCTCTTGACCTTCCGGTCATCAACATAGCCAAGATGCTTCAGAAAACATCTTGTATTTTCCATACTGTTCTTTTTGGTAAATTTGGGAATACCCAAGATATACTGTTCTGCTGCCTCGTAAGTTTTTACAGCATCAGTTATGTATGATGACACTGCCTTCGATCACTCCTTTTTCGGCATTGTATTTCATATAACAAGTGTTTCTTTCTATCATGAGCTGTTCCGCATTGATGCAGATCACCACGCCGCGATAGAGATTCCCGTCTATCTTGATCTCCGCTCCCCGGCTGCGCTCGACCGTCTCTTCCAGCTGCGTTCGTTCATTTTCTACCTTATCCAGTTCCACGAAGTACTGATCCTTTAACTTATCCCAGTCCAAAAGCCGCTTCTCCGTCGATTCCGATGTCTGGGCGCCGCGCATACGCTTTTCACGCAAAGCCTCCGTCATCGTATCGACAAGTTCCGCTATCTTCGCCTTGATATCCGTTTCTTTCCGCCGAATCTCCAGCATTCTCTCATGGGTCTGCGCCTCATATCCGCAATGGATGACTGTCTTGAGTTCCGCAGTATTGCCCGCACAGACAGCTTCCACGCCTTTGACGGCATCGACATAACCACCGATGATAGAACCCTTCTTGCCGGTCGCAATGACTTTATCCTTCGAATAAATATTGGAATTCATGAATACGTTCGCCTGTACTGTTCCGCCCGCTTCCACCGTCGTATGCTCGATAAAATCCGCAAACACATTGCCTCTGGCCGTTACTTTCGACCGGTTGCCGCCCTGAATGCCACGGGAAAGAATGATATCGCCGCCCGCATAGAGATTGGCAAGGCTGGTGGAACCGTGAATCTCGATATTTCGACCGGCACGGATGACAACGCCTTCTTCCACATTTCCATAAATAATGATATCGCCGAAAAATTCTACTTTTCCGATGATCATATCGACATCGCCGGAAATCTCATGCACATTCTGAATGTCTATCTTACCGTCTTTGACTTCAATCTTCCCGTCCATCTGCGCATAATAGAACTCATCTTCCCGGCGGATGCCTTTTCCACGCATCGGCGGCAGATCGTGATAGAGTTTCCCCGGTATCACATTGCCAAGCACCGTACAGCCGTCCACCGACTGTATTGCCTGATGATAAACTGCCACCTTCTGCCCGGCTTTCACATTGGGCAGGGCATTGATATTCGTATAATCGACGGAACCGTCTTCTCTGATTTTCGGTGCACCATATTCCTCCGGCTTGAACAGATATTCAAAATAACCGTTTGCACCATCCTGTACTTCTCTTCCCCGCGCTACCAGAATTTCCCTGTCATAAACCTTTTTCTTGATCATCGCAGACAGATTGGATTGATGCAGTCCCTCTACGACGCCTTTCGATGCCAGATAATCGATCAGATCCTGCTTCTTATAGTCCATATCCGGCTCCGGCGGCGCAAGATAGAGCCACGCAGCCATCTCATCCTCATCCACTTTCAGATAAGTGCCTTTGGCAAGAATACTCTCTTCTTCTTCAACGGCAACGCTCTGCTGCTCGGTCTCCTCAGGCTCGACCGTCTCTTTCAGCTTTGCCATCGCAAGTTTCAATCTATCAAGTTGTTCAGAAGAAAATTGTGTGCTCACGCGACTCACCTCCTATCTACTCTGATTCTATTCTATACTAAAAAATACTTTATTTCCAGTCCCAACAGAAGATTTAGAAAAGATTTATAATTTACCGCTGTAACTGCTCCAGGCGGCTCTTTACCTGTGCCATCATCTGTTCATACTTTTCCAGTTTTGCACGCTCTTCTGCTACCTTAGCTTCCGGCGCCTTGGACATGAACCGCTCATTGTTCAGCATACCGTTCACACGCGCGAGTTCACCCTCGAGCCGTTTCTCTTCCTTCTCCAGACGCTCGATCTCCTGCCCGATATCGACGAGTTCCGCAAAAGGAATATACAAAGTCGCATTCGGAACAACGACGGAGACTGCATCGTCCGCGATTCCGGCCCTGTCTGTCTGAATCATCACTTCGGAAGCGCCGGCTAACGAGGTAAAGAACAATCTGCCCTCTTCAAATACGTTCCGCACTTCTTCTTTTTCACTGACTACATGAACGGCCGCTTTTCTGGAAGGCGCAACGTTCATCTGCGTGCGGACATTCCGAATGCCGCGTACTGCTTCCTTCATCAGTTCGATTGCCGCCTCTTCTTTCTCGTAATTCCGCTCTTTCGCATATTCCGGCCAGCGGGAGATCATGATAGATTCTTCCTCTGACTGTATCGTGCAGAAAATTTCCTCTGTCACGAACGGCATATACGGGTGCAGCAGTTTCAGCGCATCCTTCAGCACGTTCTTTAACGTCCAAAGCGACGCTGCCTTGCTCCGGTCATCCGCCTCTTCTTTGCTGTAAAGGCGGGGTTTTACCATTTCGATATACCAGTCGCAGAATTCATCCCAGATAAAGTCATAGACTTTCTGCACCGCAATGCCCAGCTCATACTGCTCCATATTATCGGTCACGTCCCGAACGAGTGTATTTAATTTGGAGAGAATCCACTTATCCGCCGGCTCCAGCTGTTCTTTTATTTCATTATATGAAACTTCCCAGTTCCTTGCGCCCGTTTTTTCCTCCGCCTGCTCCATATTCATCATGATGAAACGGGAAGCATTCCATACTTTATTGGCGAAGTTACGGCTCGCTTCCACTCTTTCATTGTAGAAACGCATATCATTTCCCGGCGCATTGCCCGTGATCAGTGTCAGACGCAGCGCATCCGCGCCGTACTGGTCGATGATCTCAAGCGGGTCGATGCCGTTGCCCAGCGATTTGCTCATCTTACGGCCCTGGGAATCCCTGACAAGCCCGTGGAAAAGTACCGTATGGAAAGGCTTTTCCTTCATCTGCTCATAACCGGAGAAGATCATGCGGATGACCCAGAAGAAGATAATGTCATATCCCGTTACCAATACGTCGGTCGGATAGAAATAATCCAGTTCTTCGGTCTTTTCCGGCCATCCCAGTGTGGAAAAGGGCCAGAGCGCAGATGAGAACCATGTATCCAGCGTATCTTCATCCTGTGTAAAATGAGTGCCGCCGCATTTGGGACATACTGCGGGCATCTTTTTATCCACAACGATTTCACCGCAGGAATCGCAGTAATAAGCCGGAATCCGATGTCCCCACCACAACTGGCGGCTGATGCACCAGTCTCTGATGTTATCGGTCCAGTTAAAATAGGTCTTCTCCATTCTTTCCGGAATCAGCTTGATATCGCCGTTCTTGACCGCCTCTACCGCAGGTTTAATGAGTTCGTCCATCTTCACGAACCACTGCTTTTTGATGAGCGGCTCGATGGTCGTGCCACAGCGGTCATGGGTTCCTACATTATGAGAGTAATCCTCGATTTTTACAAGAAGTCCCTCTTTTTCCAATTCTTCCACGATCTGCTTTCTCGCCTCGTAGCGGTCCAGTCCTTCGTATTTCCCGCCGTTTTCATTGATGGTCGCATCATCGTTCATGATATTGACTTCCGGCAGATTGTGCCGCTTGCCGACTTCAAAGTCATTCGGGTCGTGAGCAGGTGTAATCTTAACAACGCCGGTACCAAACTCCATATCGACATATTCATCTTCAACGACCGGAATCGCCTTGTTCACGATCGGAAGCCAGACCATTCTGCCTTTCAGATAAGCATATCTTTCATCCTTCGGATTAACTGCGACCGCAGTATCCCCGAGCATTGTCTCTGGTCTTGTCGTTGCAAATTCCAGAAACTCCGTCTTGCTCGGCTGCCCGTTCTCATCCACGAGCGGATATTTGATATGCCAGAAATGACCCGCCTGCTCCTCGTATTCCACTTCCGCATCGGAAATAGACGTATTACATACCGGACACCAATTAATGATCCTGCTGCCCTTATAAATCCATCCTTTTTCGTGCATCTTACAGAACACTTCCGTGACCGCCTTATTGCAGCCCTCGTCCATCGTAAAACGTTCTCTGTCCCAGTCGCAGGAAGAACCCAGCTTCTTCAGCTGGCCGATGATACGTCCGCCGTATTCTTCTTTCCATTCCCACGCCCGTTTCAGGAAGCCTTCTCTGCCTAAATCTTCCTTCTGAATGCCTTCTTCTTTCAAGGTTTCAATAATGCGGACTTCCGTTGCGATGGAAGCATGGTCCGTTCCCGGCTGCCAGAGCGCATTGTAGCCCTGCATTCTCTTGAAACGGATCAGAATATCCTGCATCGTATTGTCAAGCGCATGACCCATATGAAGCTGTCCCGTGATATTCGGCGGCGGAATTACAATCGTAAACGGTTTCTTCGTCTTATCCACCTCAGCATGGAAATACTTCTTCTCCATCCACTTTTCATACAGCCTGTCCTCTATGCTCTTCGGGGTATAGGTCTTTGCCAGTTCTTTGCTCATCGTGTTTTCCTCCTGTTTTCTGTTTTTATCGTAATTCGAGTATGGTGTGGTATCCTGCGGTGTCCGGCGGGCTGATTGCGCTGTGCATCGTCCGTGCGGCGTGCCTGTGGAAGGGAATTAGAACCTCGTGGCATTCCCTTCTTCTATCAGCAATTCCGGAACACGATGTTCCGGAAAGGCGCAGTTTCGCCATGGATGGCGGATATGCGCCGTTTGCGTCCCTTTTTTCATAACAAACAACGGGAATGCCCAAAAGTTCTTATTCCCGGACAGCGGCACGCCGCACGGACGATGCACAGCGCAATCAGCCTGCCGGACGCCGCAGGATGCCACGCCGCACTCGAATCAGCAGCATCAAAAAAACCCTCTGCCATTTCTGGCAAAGGGCGTTCATTACGCGGTACCACCTTCGTTTATCACTCTCTAATTCCCTCAGTCTTACTCAGCCTGCGATATTTGGGCAGGACGCTGACGGCGTCGGCACAAATTCGCGGTTGAAAATTACTAATTTTCAACCTGCTCCTGATAGAATCTTATCCGCTAACGGGGATAGGGCGGGAATACTTACTGCAGTGCAAGCCGCATTCGGCATGAACAGCGTTCGGCATTCCGGTTCCAAAGCTACCTTCCACAATTCCTCTCCGAAACGGCCTCGCAGCGAATGGCCATTCTCTCTGACGGCGGGCATCGTGTACTCCTCTTTGTCATCACCTTTGACTTGTGATTCATTATCATAAACTATATTGAATCGGTACTGCTTTGTCAAGAGGGAAAATCTATCAGCGCAGTGAAAAACTGCTGACAAGTTCCTGCAATACAGCCGCCTGCTCCGATAATTCCCTGCTGGATGCCGCGCTTTCTTCCGCTGTTGCCGTATTGGACTGCACAACATTGGAAATCTGGCTGATTGCTTCCGACACCTGCCCGATTGCCCCCGTCTGGCGTTCTATCGCTTCCGATACGATGCTCATCTGCTCCGCTATCTGCGCAGACTGGGTCACAATATCCGTTACCGATTTCGTTACCTTTTCCACGACCTCGCTTCCGCCATTAACCGCTTCGGTCGAACTCCTGATAAGTTCCTTCGTCGCCTTTGCTGCTTCATCGGATTTGGCCGCAAGTTCACGCACTTCTCCGGCGACCACCGAAAAACCTTTGCCTGCTTCGCCCGCACGGGCTGCTTCTACAGAAGCATTCAGGGCCAGAATATTTGTCTGCAAGGCAATGTCTTCAATGGTATCAATGATATGGCCAATCTTGCTGGTAGATGTCAGAATCAGATTCATTGCCTGATTCAGACGCTCAATATACTCTCCGCTTTCCTGCAGTTCCACCCCTGTGCGGTCAACTGCCTGTTTTGCCTCCGTAACAAGCCCGTCGGTCTTCTCCGCATCACGTTCCATATCCGATGTGGTCACGGAAAGCTGTTCAACGGCGCTGGACTGTTCTACAGCTCCCTGTGACAGCATAGAACTGCTCGAAGCCATCTGTCCCGCATTTTCAGATACACGGGTCGCCGCTTCTACGATACCGCCCAGAGTACTGTTCAGCTTATCATTGATCGTCTGAAGATAACTCTGCAGATCATGAAAATCACCCGGATAATTTGCATTGACAGCTTCCTGTGTCAGATCTCCGCCTGCGATCGCACCGAGCACCGTCCCGATTTCCTCTACGATTGCCCTGAAGTTCTCTATCAGGTGCTCAATGGACTCCGATAGAATATGTACTTCATCTTTGCTCCTCACCTCCGGGACAGGACTCTTCAAATCTCCTTCCGAAAGCGCGCGCAGACGATCAGTGCATCTCGCAATCGGTCTGGCAATGGAATGGCTGAGTATTATCGAAGTCAGCATAACAATGATACAAAGCACGACTGCTATCAGAATCTGCCTGTTATTTCCGGCATAGGCATCACGCATGAACTCATCTTCATCCATTGTCACCGCAACGCTCCAGCCGTCCGTTCCCGAAATCGGCGTATATCCCTGGATATTATTTGAGTTATCTTCTTCATAAGAATAGAATGCGATACCGCTCTCCCCGGCTACCATTTTCTTTTCGACCTCGGCAAGCACCTGTAAGTCTTTACTTCCGGGATTTGCCGCCGCTTCTTCTATAATATTTTCCTGTTCTATCACCGCCTGTTTATCACCGCAGGCAATGGTCACGCCGTTTTTATCCAGAATATAGGATTCTCCCTCTTCACCAATCTGGATTTCTTCCACGATAGACTGCAGAATATAAGTATCACACTGAAAATAGAGCACACCGTGTATGATATCGCCCTCCTTAATCGGCGCGGAAACCATCAGGAACATATCGTCTCCTACGACATAGGGGGACGACATATAGCTTTCGCCTTTCATTGCCTCCTGAAAAAAAGGTTCCCCGGAGACATCTACATCATGAATCGCATCATATCCTTCTTCATCCGTCATACCGCCGAAACGCATATAATATTCTTCTACTTTGGACTGAATATATTCCTGCTTCTGCGCAAGAGATGTCTTCGTATCATAAAGAACCGGATTCGATGCCATTTCCGCAATCGTCAGCGTATAAGTCGATATCATGTTCTGTGCCGTGGAAGCCGCTAACACCGTCACTTCCGTTAAGGTTTTCTCGATTGCCGATATCGTAGAACTGCGCGTCGTCGCCACGCTCTGTAAGCTGTTGATGAGAGAGACCCCCAGCGTCGCTACCATGACCATCAGCATGATCTTCGTTTGTATCTTCTTCATTTTGAACCTCCCCTTACTGTCAAAAATTTCTCCGACTCTATTATTTTACACAGACTTGGAAGGAATTGCAAGGGACTGTTTGGAGTAATGCTGTATGATACAGTAGTACAGCCGCCGGGTGGGACGGTGTATAGTTCCTTTGAAGGCACGCTTTCGCTTCGCGAAAAGTGGCAGCGGATGCTAAGCTCGTGAAGAACCTCGCTAAGCACCGGCGCTTTTCAAGAGCCTTCGCAGGAACTATACACCGTCCCACCCGGCGGCTGTACTGTCACTGTATAATGAATAAAAAAATTTATCCGTCATTTTTGTGACCTTTGTATCGCTTTACGCATCTAATTATTGTAAAATGAAACGGCCGTTTCATCAAAGCAGGTGCATTACCTGTAATTTAACGATAAGGGACATAAAAAAATGAACAAGAAACAGTTTACGGCACAGGTACTTGAGGCTGAAAAAAGCCTGTATCACATAGCGAAGTCTATTTTAAAAAATGATGAGGACTGCGCCGATGCGATGCAAAATGCAATTTTACATGCTTTTGAGAAATTACATACCTTACGAAACGAAATGTATTTCAAGACATGGCTTACCAGAATACTGATCAATGAATGTAACCATATCATTCGTTCCAGGAAGGAGCAGATTCCTTATGAAGATTACTATGAAGAAGCACAGACATTGACGAAACAGGAAGATTATTCGGAAGTGTTCGAGGCGGTCATGGAATTGGAACACAATTACAGAATTCCCTTTGTACTGTTCTATGTGGAGGGATTTTCCATCAAAGAAATCTGCCAGATATTAAAGCTGTCACAAAGTACAGTAAAAACGCGGCTGTATCGAAGCAGAAAACTTTTAAAAGAAAAATTAGCAGGAGTATATGGATATGAAAAATAAGAACTGGAACGGGGAATTTCCCGAGGTGCCGGAGCATGTGCATCAGACTGTATTAAGTACCCTTGCCGGACTGGACAGCAGAAAGGTTAAAAAGGTGAGACGGATGAAAAAAAAGAAAATCATTATTTTAGCGGCTGCAATAGTCGCTGTATTGGGAATGACTGTGAGCGCATCAGAGATTTTTAAATGGAATCAAAAAGCGGCGGAAGTCTTTGTTGCAGATGAAGAACAACAAAAATCACTGGTGACGGAACAAATCGCACAGGAAGAATACCAGACAATATCGGACAGCGGTCTTACCATACAGGCGATACAGACTATTCAGGATAACAACTGCTTTTATGCACTGTTTGAGGTAACGGCAGAAGACGAGTCAATGCAGATCACGCCAGACCATAGCATGAAATTTTCTACTGACTATCCGGACAGCGAAAATCCTTTCAGCATGTTAAGCTGGTATTTTGTGGATGAGAACCGGCAGACCGTCTCCAACAGCAGATACTTTGAAATCATAGGAACGAAAAGTAATCCCGGTAATGAAGACTTAAATCTGAAGATTCGTTTTACCTCGCTGAATGCGTCAGGAGGAAAGGCAGTAGATGCCGGTCCCGTTTTAGAGGGAAGCTGGGAATTTACACTCAATCTGCATGCCACAGAACCTGTCCGTTATGAAATTAACAAAGAATACCAGATCGCAGGCTGCACAGTCATGGTCAGGGAAATAGAACTTACGCCGATCAGCGTGAAAGTAGTCTGCGATGAAGAAGATGTCAGACAGCTGGAGACATTGGAAGGAATCAATCTGGAAGAGGCGGACAATCTCAGGTCGCTGTTCGTCAATGGAATCAGATATCAGGACGGTACGGTCGTGGAAGAAATGGGCCATCAGGAACTCACGGCCGGATACGGGAACGGAAATTATACGAAGACAGCACGATTCTCCAGTGTAATTGATGTTGACAGGGTCAGCGCGCTCCTGGTGGGAGATAACATGGACGAAATCCTGCTTCCGTAAGAATACGATTACCACTGCGTCCTCTCAGGTTTCGGAAAAAGGACTTTCGGAAAAGTACAGACTCACAGCATCCTTCCCTTGCCAAAAAAACGAAATTTCTGTATACTGTCTATATACAAATCGAAATCAGGAGGGGATTGCTTATGTACGAAATTTTAAAATATGTTATCGACATCGCCTTTGTTGTGGTGGTCGCAATCGCAGTTATCTCCGCGATACGGAAAAAGAAGAAAAAAGATGGTGAATGAGCCAATGTCATTTAGATAAACAATATATTCAAACGCAAAGGAGACTGGAAGCATAA
>CAMWXB010000091.1 GCA_947178125.1 uncultured Lachnospiraceae bacterium
GTTGTTTCCATCGTGATTTCTTCCGGGTCTACATTCAAAATATTTGCAATGACCTGCTTTAACTTCGCAAATTCCATATGACCAGCCAGCCTTTCTCAATCCTGTACGGTAATTTTCTCCCTGATTTTCTCGTTGATCCTCTGTTCTTTAAAAGTAATACATTGTAAAATAGAATTCTTGATTTCAACGGATTTGGAACTGCCATGCGTTTTAACAACTAACCCGTTCAGACCGAGCATCGGTGCACCACCATACTGCTCTAAGTCAAAATCCTTTAATGTCTCCTTCAAGGCAGGCTTCACGAGAAGCGCTCCAATCTTGCTCCGCAGAGAGGTCATCATGCCGGCCTTTACTTTTTTGATCAGGGTACCGCCGACACCCTCATACAATTTCAAAATAACATTTCCAACAAAAGCCTCGCACACGATGACGTCTGCCATACCTGCCGGGATATCCCTTGCTTCAATACTTCCGATGAAATTGATATCGGGACAGTTCTTCAAAAGAGGAAAGGTTTCTTTTACAAGCGCATTCCCTTTCTCTTCTTCCGCACCGATATTCACGATTGCTACTCTCGGATTTTTCACGCCGACAATATTTTCCATATAAATTGCACCCATCTTGGCAAACTGTACAAGATGAGAAGGTCTCGCATCCACATTCGCACCACAGTCTACTAACAGCGCACAACCATTCTCCGTAGGAATTAACGGAGCAAGCGGCGGTCTTTCCACCCCTTTGATACGTCCTACGATAACTTGTCCGCCCACCAGCGTTGCGCCGCTGCTTCCCGCAGACACATAGGCATCACAGGTTCCGTCTTTGACAAGATACAGCGCCTTTACAAGCGACGAATCCTTCTTCTTGCGGATTGCCATGACCGGCGGTTCCGCAGTCTCGATCACTTCATTCGCAGGAACGAGCGTAAGCTGCTCTTCCGGATATTTATATCCGGCAAGTTCTTTCTTCACCGCTTCTTCGTTCCCTACCAGATAGACTTTGACTTTATTGCTTTCCTGAATGGCTTCTACCGCACCTTTAATGATTTCCGCAGGCGCATTATCGCCGCCCATCGCGTCTACAGCTACCTTCACAAATTCTTCCATGCTCTTGTCCCTGCTCCTTCCTCAGTCTGCGAACACCTTATACTAATATACTAGACCGGTCTGTAAAAATCAAGTTTTTAGCAAAAAGATTGTTAATGAAAAATCAGATCAGAGAACCAGGAAAAGAATTTGAGCGTGAAGGATTTTCAGACTGAACTTGTTTTTTTAAATAGAATAACCTCTATAATAACCATACAAAACAGTAGAAATCACTCCAGCAATAAGATATAATAAATAAAATATCTTGTGTGAGGAATATGATCATGAAAATCACAAAAGGTAAAATTTGCTTTACCCTAGCAATTATATTTTATTTATTTACATTAACTGGCTGTACGAAAGACGTTAATAATAAAAATATCTCTATTATAGTTGATGGTAATGAAATATCCGGAAGTTTTACAGGTACGCTCGTTGATAAATCAGCAAATGGCGATGGAGAATTTACTGCTTCCCCAGATGATGGCGGTTGGATTTATACAGGCAGCTTTGAGAACAATGAAATTGTAGGAACCGGAACATTGCAGAATTATACATATGAACTTGCTATTCCAGATAATCTTTTTGATGTTACATATAATGGTGAATGTCTGAATGGACTGCCAAACGGTAAAGGAAATGTTCAAGGCAAGATCAATGGATACTCTTTTGAATATACAGGCGAATTTTTACAAGGGGATTTAAGCGGTAATGGCGAGGTTGTAAATTATCCCTATATTTTATCTTATGAAGATCATGAAATTTCCGGATTATATACCGGAGAAATGTTAGATGGAAAATTTTCCGGGCAAGGAAATTTTATCGATATAGATAATGATATCGAATTTAATTATAGTGGTGAATGGCTGGATGGAAATATAAATGGTTTGGGACATTTAATGTACGATAATTATATTGTTCATTTTTATGATGTGGATAGGACCGGCATTTATGATGGCGAAACAAATTGCGGCATTGCTGAAGGTGAAGGCACATTCGAAGCTATAAACGATTATGACCAAAAATATGTTTATACTGGTTCATGGATCAATGGACTTTACAATGGTTATGGAGAACTAAAATTTATAGATTCTGATGACATGATAGATAGAGTAGGCACTTTTACAAATGGGGATTTTACACCGTCTCCTGCAGAGTTTATGGTATATTTTTCTGGTATTGAGAGTGTTAATCTCCAAATTTCTGCAGAAACCTACGCATTTATTAAAGATAATGAAATTTATTTCGGAGAAAATGCTGTAACAAATTGCCCTTCTGATCTTATTCAAAATGTAAGTTATGAAGAATATGCCAAAAAATCATATGCATATCAGCAATTATTCATAGAGACCGATTGTAAAGTAGAAGGCATTTGGGAATATAAATCACAAACAACAGTTTCAGATACCGTAACTGAAATTAATGGAATCCTTCCTAGTGATTCATTTGCAGACTTTAAGATTATTTATCTTGATGCTCTTCCCGATGTATACTCAGGCGCCAAACTAAAAGTAACAGGTATTCCTGTTGCTTATGGCTCTGTAACTAATGTACTCGGCGGTCAAAATGCCTGTATGTTTTTATTGGCATCTGAAATTGAAGTATATTAAATAAATGGATTAATAATGGGGATAAAATAAAGAAATCAAGGGCGATATATTCTTATAACCCTTGATTTCTCTGCACTTTCTTAAATTAATCAACTGCAATAATTTCTTTTTTGTTGTATGTGCCGCACTTCTTACATACTCTGTGAGGTACCATTAATGCGCCGCACTTACTGCACTTAACCAACGTAGGAGCAGTCATTTTCCAGTTTGCTCTTCTCCTATCTCTTCTTCCTTTGGAAGATTTGTTCTTAGGACAAATAGACATCGTTACACCTCCTTATCCGCGTTAAAGATATCTTTGATCACTGCCATCCGGGGATCGGGAATAAATGTATCACATTCACACGTTCCGGTATTCAGGTCCTGACCGCACTGCATGCAGATACCTCTGCAGTCTGCCCTGCACAGAACCTTACTCGGCCAGTTCATGATGATTTCACTGTTCAGTAAGTCCTCTATATTTAACTGATAACCTTCCATAAAAATCTGGTCATCATCTTCGTCATCCTGCTGCTCAAGAACCGTATCCGGCGCATGAACTTCTCTTGAAAACTGAAACGCCAGTTTCTCTTTGACAGGCTTCAGACATCTGTCACAGTTCATGGCAAAAACGAATTCTGCCTGTCCCTCCACCGATGCTCTGCCCTTTCCAAGATTGGTAAATATCAGACTTACCGGCGACTTTTCAAGAATCTCAAATGCCTCTCCATAGACCGAGACCTCTGTCATTTCCACCTCTGCCTGCATCGAAAGCACTTTATCCTCAGATGTTAATACATCAGTTAAATTAATGAACATAGCTGACTCCTATTCACACTCAAACTATTATACATAGGACAATCCGGTTTGTCAACTAAATTTTGGGAAGTTTCGCCGCTGCCTGTGCCAGTTCTTCGTCCGTCGGAATGTAATCGCTCATTTCACCGTCATTGTATCTCTGATAAGCAACTATATCGAAATACCCCGTACCGGTAAGACCGAATACAATATTCTTTTCTTCTCCGGTCTCTTTGCATTTCATCGCTTCGTCGATCGCGACCTTAATCGCATGGCTGCTCTCCGGCGCCGGCAGAATACCTTCTACTCTTGCAAAAGTCTCCGCCGCCTTGAATACTTCCGTCTGTTCCACACTTCTTGCTTCCAACAATCCCTGATCGTATAATTCGGAAACCGTGGAACTCATGCCATGGTAGCGAAGTCCTCCCGCATGATTTGCCGATGGTATAAAACCGCTGCCCAATGTATACATTTTCGCAAGCGGACATACCTTACCTGTATCGCAGAAATCGTAGGCATATACTCCTCGTGTCATACTCGGACAGGATGCCGGTTCTACCGCGATCATCTGATATTCCGCCTCACCTCTTAATATTTCACCCGCAAAAGGAGAAATCAGGCCCCCCAGATTGGAACCGCCGCCCGCACAGCCGATGATCGTATCGGCCTTGATGCCGTATTTGTCCAAAGCCGCCTTTGTTTCCAGACCGATAATGGACTGATGCAGCAATACCTGCGCGAGTACGGAACCCAATACATAGCGATAGCCTTCCTGGCTGGTCGCCGCTTCCACCGCTTCCGAAATGGCACAGCCGAGGCTTCCCGTTGTACCCGGAAATTCTTCATTAATTTTACGTCCTACATTGGTATTCATAGACGGGGAAGGCGTTACCTTCGCGCCGTAAGTGCGCATCACTTCCCGACGGAAAGGCTTCTGCTCATAGGAACATTTGACCATATATACCTGACAGTCCAGGTCGAAATAAGAACACGCCATAGAAAGCGCCGTTCCCCACTGGCCTGCGCCGGTCTCCGTCGTTACACCTTTTAATCCCTGTTTCTTCGCGTAATAAGCCTGCGCGATGGCAGAATTCAGCTTATGGCTTCCTGAAGTATTATTTCCCTCGAATTTATAATAAATATGCGCAGGCGTCCCCAGCTTCTCTTCCAGACAATATGCCCGGACAAGCGGCGACGGCCGGTACATTTTATAAAAATCCCGAATTTCCTGCGGAATATCGAAATACGGTGTCGTATCATCCAGTTCCTGCTTTGCCAATTCCCGACAGAAAATACCGGAAAGTTCGTCTTCCGTCACCGGTTGCAAAGTGCCCGGATTCAATATCGGAGCTGGCTTCTTTTTCATATCCGCGCGTACGTTGTACCATTGTTTCGGCATTTCCTGCTCTTCCAAATAAATTTTATAAGGTATCTGCTTATTCATTCCAATAACCTTGCCTTTCTTTTTTATGATTATACAACGAATCCCCCTGTGTGGCAATTTCTTTTTTCCGCCGATACCTGTTCAATATTTGTTCAATACCTGTTCTGCCAACGTCTATTCTTCCGGCATTTTATTCTGGTACTTTTCCAAATGGTCGTTCAATAAATCAGAAAGCGCTTTGCTTTTGTGCCACACAGCCCAGGATACTACAATGAATACCACCGTAATCTCCAGAAACAGAAAGCCTGTCTTTTCCAAATCCGCCACATCAAACCACCAGAAGGCCCTTGCACAGCCAAAAACGACCGCATTAACATAAAGGTAATGCAGCAGTCTGCGGACAATGATCTGCCACCTCGCTACCTTCCTCTGCGGGTAAATCAGATTTCCCATCACACACAGGAACGAGGTAAACAAAATCTGCCAGAGAAGCTGTATATGGATTATCCCATTTTGATTAAAAGCCGTAAGGAACAAGGCGCACATAAAAACAACACCCGTCACAACATAAGAAAATGTATGGAGCATTTCCTTTATTTTCGCTATCATTGCAGTCATCCCACCTTTCTTACAATCCGAGTTTATTTTTCAGAAGCGGCACATACTGCCTTGAAATGCCAACGCGTTCACCATTCTGCATCAACGCTTCGAATCTGCCGTTGAAACCCGGGCAGAAATTTTTTACCTTTGCCAAATTCAGGATTACTGACTTCGAAACCCTGAAAAAATCGGTTCCGGCAAAACGTCGTTCTAATTCATACAGCTTCATCCGCGTTTCATATACATTTTTATCCGAATAAAGAAAGACTCTGTTATCGACCGCCTCAAAATAATAAACATCGCCCGGCTCTATCTGTAAAATTTTCTCGCCCTGCCTGACCGCCAGTTTTTCCTTCTTCAGCTTCAATCCATTCACCAGCTGTAAAATCGACTCATCCACTTCCCGGCAGCGGATAATGACTGCCTCCTCTTCGTCCGGTCCAATATCTTCTATGATAATCTTCATACGAAACCTTCATTCCTTCCCATATAACAATGTCTGGAATCATCTGTCATATAACGACCTTTTCCTGCTGATAAACGCGGCTGCTGCAATGATCACCAGTCCGAGAGCGATCAGATATCCGGCCTGTGCCGCAAACGATACCGGTCCATCGCCCATGACCACCGTGATTCCCATCTCCTCCCGAAAGACCTCCACAGCCTCCGCAGGAAGTCCTGCAAACGTAGTCTCGACCGCTTCTGCTGTGCAGACCACCCGCATCATCGCCGCCCCATGAAGTACGGGCAGGCATTTCAGAACATCCGCCACTTTCTCCGGAAGCGCTGCCATCGGCAGATAGACAGCCCCGACAAAACCGACCAATGTTCCAATTACCGTGAGCAGACCGCTCCATGCACTCATGCTGTGAACGAACAATGCGATCAGATAAGCTGCCGACGCATAGACAAAAGAATTTAATATGATCATCCCCAAAAGCTGCAGCCACACCGATCCGGCAAGCAGTGTCTGCCCTGTCACCGCCATATACCCCTGAAATGCCGCCAACGTGATCAGGCACATCATGATTCCGATGACCCATGCGGAAAAAATATAACTGAGCGCAACATAAATCCTTTTTACGGGCGCAACATAAAAACTCGCAAGCCGCTTATTCTCTTCATCTTTTATCATACACCCCATTACCGTCATTGTCACCGTCACCGTATTCGATACAAGAATCCCCGCTAATGTCCACACCATGATCAGATAGTCCGCATTCGCCCTATCCGCTTCCGCATCTCTGACACCGCCCATTTGCTCCAGCGCACGGACGATATCCCTGCTGTTCATATCGCCCAGGAATAAAATCATCAGTCCCAATATGATCAGCGTCGATAAAATCGAATAAAATACCGTTCCCTTGTCCCGCATATAGATCAATATATTTCTCTTCACCAGATTTCCTGTCGCTCTCATCTTCTTCCGCCTTTCTCGTCGCTTTCACCACGGCCCAGTATTTTTCCGGTCACATTTAAGAACACATCGTCCATGGAACCCTGTACCAGTTCAAATCCTCCAAGGAACGGCTGCATCCTCTGCAATATCGGGATTGCCAGCATACTGTTCTCAAGCTTCATTGTAATATAGCCTTCTCTCTGCTTATAATCCCTTTTTTCTTCTTCCAGCGCTTCCCAAAACCGCTCGTTCTGTCCTTCTGCCGGAAACAGTGTCAGTTTGTCCCGCGCATATTTTTCTTTTAAGGAAAAAGGCGTTCCCCTCTCCATAATATGCCCGCCGTCAATGATTGCAATGCTCGTTGCTTTCGCAGCCTCTTCCATATAATGTGTCGTCAAGAATACCGTCATATTCATTTCTTTTCTAAGTTGTTCAACGCTCTGCCAGACATTCTTTCTTGTTGCCGGGTCGAGTCCTGTCGTCGGTTCATCCAAAAACAGAATTTCCGGCCTGTTGATCAGCGCTCTGGCAATTTCGCAGCGCCGCTTCTGTCCGCCCGAAAGCTTCGCGAATCTTCTGTCGTATACATCCCCAAGCTCCAGCATTTCACATACGTTCAAAATCTGACTCTTCAACCTGCTCCCGCTTTTTTCATAAAGGG
The DNA here is from genome assembly GCA_947178125.1 of uncultured Lachnospiraceae bacterium. Classification (GTDB taxonomy): domain Bacteria; phylum Bacillota; class Clostridia; order Lachnospirales; family Lachnospiraceae; genus UBA3282. Next base: position 7,517 of record CAMWXB010000091.1, read on the forward strand.
AACCCCGTACGAACAAGTTCTCCTTGACACTCAGTTTTTCATCCAGACAATTATTCTGATAAACGACACCAATTTTTTCGCGTATCCGCTCGTCTTCTCTCCCCAGTTCATGACCACAGATTTCCGCTTTGCCGTCAGTCGGCCGGGACAAAGTACAGAGCATATTGATGGTCGTCGATTTACCTGCCCCGTTAATTCCTAAAAAGCCGAACAATTCTCCCCTTTTTATCTCAAAACTGATATCATCTACCGCCTTCACTTCCTTAAAATGCTTTTTCAAATGTGATGCACGAATTACCGTTTCTGTCATAAAACTCCTTTCCCCAGGCTCTTAATGTCCATAGACGCAGCCAAACTCCATCATTTTAGCAAGAATTACTCTGCAATTCTTGGGACGCAAGCCGCTAGATTTGCGTCTACTTCATCATAAAATGCTTTTCGAAATCGGGCAATGAAAATACGGTAAGTGGTCGCAAAAGCCCTATAAGTTGCAAAAAACACCGAGAATGTCTTCTCGATGCTTTTTCTCAGTCTGTATTAAGTCTGACAGAAATTCCTTTCTCTCGCAAATATTGTTTCAGTTCCCGAATCTCCATTTCCTTAAAATGAAAGAGAGAAGCCGCAAGCGCCGCATCTGCTTTTCCCACCGTAAAAGCTTCATAAAAATGCTCCATTGTTCCCGCGCCGCCGGAAGCAATGACCGGAATGGAAACATTCTCGGAAATACTCCTTGTCAGTTCCAGATCATAGCCAGCTTTCGTACCGTCACCGTCCATACTGGTCAGAAGAATTTCCCCGGCCCCCAGCTTTTCCGCCTTCATCGCCCATTCTACCGCATCGATACCCATATCGATACGACCGCCGTTTTTATAAATATTCCAACCACCGCCGTCATCGCGGCGCTTGGCGTCAATCGCAACTACCACGCACTGACTGCCGAACTTATCCGCCGCATCGGCTATCAGCTGCGGATTCATGATAGCAGCGGAATTAACAGATACTTTATCCGCACCTTCCCGTAAAATTGCTTTAAAATCCTCCACTGTACGGATACCACCGCCTACCGTAAAAGGAATGAATACCTTTTCCGCTACCTTCCTGACCATTTCAACGGCCGTCGCTCTCGCATCGGAGGATGCCGTAATGTCCAGAAAAACAAGTTCATCCGCACCGGATCTGTCATACGCGGCTCCGACCTCGGCCGGATCTCCTGCATCTTTAAAATTGATAAAATTAACACCCTTTACAACCCTGCCATTCTTGACATCCAGACATGGAATAATTCTTTTCGTATGCATCGGCTATCCTCTCCGCCTTTTCATCTCTCTGCTTCTATTGAATATCCAGAAAATTTTTTAAAATCCGCATACCCGTCCCGGAACTTTTCTCAGGATGGAACTGACAGGCAAAAACATTGTCTTTTTCGACGGAAGCATGAATTACAACACCATACTCTGTCGTCGCCTTCACGATTTCCGCATCCTCTGCCTGTAAATAATAGGAATGTACAAAATACACATAGGACTGCTCCGGTATTCCCTGAAAAAGTCTGCCCTGATGCGGGTAGGAAAGAGAATTCCATCCGATATGCGGAATCTTCAAGTCCTTTCCCTCCGGAATCCGAACAATTCTGCCAGACAGAATGCCAAGTCCTTCGACGCCTTCGCTCTCCTCGCTGCCGTCAAATAACAGTTGCAATCCGAGACAGATACCCAAAAAAGGCGTCCTGCGTGCCGCCACCTCACGAATAACACCGGTCAACTCATATTTATGGAGTTTCTTCATCGCATCGCCAAAAGCGCCTACCCCCGGCAGAATCACATGCTCCGCGGCCAAAATCTCCTCCGGTTTTCTCGTTACAACGACCTGTTTTCCCAAAGCTGCAACTGCCTTTTCAACACTTCTTATATTTCCGGCATCATAATCAATGACTGCAACCATAATTTTCACCCTTTATCAGTTATTCTGATGTACTTCGACCGAAACCGGTTCAATATACTTGACCTCGCCTTCGGAAGCCGCTGCCCCTTCCGCTGCATCGTCGGATACCTCTCCGGACACATTATTGTCCTGTGTTTCATCTGTCACTTCATTCGATGCTTCATCGGCCATGCTCTCTTCTGAATTATCTAAGGCACCATCTGAGGTATCATCCGTTATATTATCTGTTGTCTCCCCCGGCAGCCCATCGAGAATCTCCTGCTCTTCCGGCAGAACATCCGGCACTTCACCGGATTGTGCTTCCTCTCCCGGATAGCTGATGCCATAGAGCACAGACCTGATTTTCTGTGTATATATCGTGTCGTCTTCCGAAGAAATGATATCCATAACATCCACTTCGGAAAGGCCATACTGATCGGATAAAATAACAAGAATCTGTTGATACTTCTCCTCAAGTTCTCCCATAACAGAATACTCATCGGCTTCCGGCAGTAACTCATAGTATAAAGCAACCCCCTGTACCAACGCATTCAATGCTTCCAGTTCATGACTGCCCAGTTTCAGATTATTCTGGTAGGATTCCAGTTTCCGTTCCATCTTCATAACAATGGTACTCTTATGTAAAAGAACTTCTTCCTCCTCGTTCAAATCCTTTCCATAGAGCAAATCAAAAACATCCTGATAATTTCCCATATCATACGCAATTCTTGCATCACGTTTCTGCATATGATCCGGTATAATGATCGTAAAGACAATAATACACAGCATAATCGTAGCACAGAAAAGAATAACAGGTATTACTTTTTTCTTGGAAAGCTTCTTTCCCGGTTCTTCTTTTAGCGCTTCCTCGTCAATCTCTTTTACTTTCTTTTCTTTTTTCGGTTTCTTCTTTTTCTTGGCAGTTCCTTCGTCGTCTCCGCCTTCATCGCCGCCCGATGCCTTTTTCCCTTTCTTCTCTTTTACTTTCTTTTCTTTCTTTTTCTTTTCCTTTTTTCCTTTCTTCTTATCTTCTGCGCTCAATTCTGCAAGCAGCTCCGAATTTTCATCCGATGCTTCCCCTGACTGCATTGCACCTTCCGCATTTTCTTCATCATCTTCATCCGTCTCTGTCAAAAATGCAAGAAATCTTGCAAAAGCCCCCGGCTTTTTCTCTTTTTTCTCTCCGTTTGTGCTTTCTGCTCCGTCAACATCACCTGCTTCTGCACTATCGCCCGCTACTTCAACCGCATTCTTTGCTGCCTTTTTATCTTTCTTCTTCCATTTTCTGCCTTTCTTCTTCTTCCCTTCTTCCTCCGGCGGTGTTTCTTCTTCCGCACTCAATCCTTCAATAGACGTCATGCTGCCGTCTCCGTCGTCGTCTCCTGGGAAAAATGAAAACTCATTATTTTCTCCTCCTGCCATATCGTCTTCACCGGAATCGGAAACACTTTCCAATAAAGCAAGCATTTCATCATCAATTTCTTCATCCTGTCCTGACTGTTCCAGAAGATTATTGATTTCCGCCAAATCATCCATACCGCTCTCTTCCAATGTGAAATCCTCTGACATCCCATCAAGATCCGAATCTTCCAAAGCCATACCGTCAACTTCCGACGTCTCCCCAGACATATCATCCAGCGAAAATTCTTCTGCTGGCGCTTCTTCCAGTCCCATACCGCCTAAGTCCATTTCTTCTAAAGCCATATCGTCTAAACCATGTTCTTCCAATGCAATATCATCCATACCAAGATCGTCCAGAGCGATGTCTTCTAAGTCGTTACTCAAGTCCATGCCATCTAAGCCCGGTTCTTCTATAAGCATATCATCTAGGCCATGTTCTTCCAATGCCATGTCATCCATACCGAGATCACTCAGTCCAATGTCATCCATACCATCATCCAAATTCATATCGTCCAACCCTATACTTCCCAAGTCCATATCGTTATTTTCCGAGTTCAAAGCGCCTAAGTCCGGTTCTCCCATGTCTTCTAAACCATACTCTTCCAATGCAATATCGTCCATACCGAGGTCTTCCACGCTGTCGGCCAGCTCCATGCCTTCCAGTGCTATGTCCCCCAAGTCCATATCGGCATCTTCCAGGTTCAGATTCGATTCTTCTATACTCATATCATTTAAAATGGATTCTTCTGATGACGCACCTTCCATATCAATTCCATCCAAGCCGCTTTCCGTCAGACCTGCATCTTCCATACCGAACGCATCTGCTTCTGCACGCTCCGACCCTGAACCTATCATAGAAGATTCTTCCATGTCCAAATCCGTCCCCAAAGGAGCATCTGCCTTTTCCCCTTCACCAGCTTCCAATCCATCGTCTGTATCCAGCGTTTCTGCATACAATGCCTGCTCCGGCTCCTCTCCGGTCAGCATCTCGATTGCGCTCTTCTGTCTTCCGGAATCATTCACAGCCTTTTTAGAAGGACCTGCTACTTTCCCATCCATCATAGATTGTAATAAATTTTCCAAATACTCTTCGTTTGAATTCATAGCTTTTCTCCAAATAATTATTTATGCAAAGATGCTGTTCACATCAAAGCTACCCTTGCTATTTTATCACATACTCATCAATTAAACAAATCCATTTGCCAAAAAATCAACAGATTTTTCTTGAATGGCAGCCCCCCTGCCACCCATTTTTTCTCCAAGCTGATATAACGCAGGATGAATACGATACAAAAAGGATTTCTGATTATAATGAACTATTTTTTCAAAAGGCCACCTGATAATTGCGGGCATCTCCATACCTGCTCCCAATTCAATAACACATAATTTTTTATTAACGGTTCCCTGAAGCCATTTTATATAGACATTCCACTGCGGCAGATATCCTTCTTCAGCATATTTACTGACACCGAGTTGATTAAATCTTTTTTTATGACCGCATTTCTCACATTCCGGCTCCTTCAGTTCTTCCAATTCTATCTCCTTATAAAAATAGGCTAAAACCTTCTGATACATATCCTCATCTGGTTCCATGAGCTGTCCGCAGCAATTATGATCACACTGCATCTTCCGAAAACCGCCGCAGGGCGTTACAATTCTGTCCTCCTGAAATCCGTAACGGTATATATAATCATCCATCGTGATAGAAAGAATAAAGTAATTATTTCCTTCTACTATCTTCTGCAAATTCCGGTATGCTTCCCCCAGCCTTAAATCCGGATACTTTTCTAACGCCATTTTTTGTATAAACGGCACAATCCATCGATATTCTTCTCTCTCTTCTTTTTCTTTCTGCTCTATCTCCCTTTCGATTTCCTGATAACGTTCGTTTCGAAGCAAAATATCCCAGTCATACTGAAATTCCTCTCCAATCCCAACCAAAACCATATCCGCCTCATCACATTTTTCGGCTATTTCAGATAATGTATATTTCATAATCCTTTAAAACTCTCTTTCAACTTCTATCTTTTCAATCCAGTCTTCTAATTTCCGGACTTGTCACAAAATCAAACATCATAAAACATAAAGGCCGGGAATCCCCGGCCTTTGTTTCTTATCTAGTCCAATACTAACTGGTCAACGACTCTTACCAAATTACCAATCTCCGGCTTAGAAAGTTGGGCATTAGCGCCTAATGCTTCCCCTTTTCTCCTCATTTCGTCATTGACCAGAGATGAAAAGATAATGACCGGAATATCCTTTGTTTCATCATCTTCTTTTACCAATTTAGTCAGACGATGACCATCCATAATAGGCATTTCAATATCCGTAATGATACATTGTACATGTTCTTTCAGAGTACCTTCTTCTTTGCAGTCTTTGATTACATCATATGCCTGCTGACCATTCTCTGTATGGATCAGGTTCACATATCCAGCTTTATGCAATGAATCTACAATCAACTTATTCAACAGTGGTGAATCTTCTGCAATCAAAATCGGGACATCATATCGGCCTCTTTCACCAAGTTCATCAATATCTGTCAGTTTCAACCCGGTCTCCGGATTGATATCCGTCATAATCTTCTCAAAATCCAAAATAATAATCAATCTTCCATCAAGTTTAATAATTCCGGTAGAAATACCTTCTTCTGCTGAAGAGACTGTCGAATCCGGTTTAATGATATCCTTCCAGGATACTCTATGAATACCGACGACAGAATCAACATGGAACGCGACATCCAATTTATTAAAGTTTGTAATAATAAACAGACCTCCTGCTTTTGATACTCCGCGCTGCAAACAATTCTTCAGGTCAATCGCCGTAATCATTGTATCACGCGGCATAAAAATTCCTTCTATACTGGGGTGCGCATTCGGAACCGGCGTAACGTCCTGATATGTAATGATTTCCTTAATCTTCGCCACATTAATGCCATATGCATTGCCGTCCAGCTTAAATTCGAGTACTTCCAATTCATTTGTTCCATTCTCAAGCAGAATTTTTGTATCCATATGTAATCCACCTCACATTATATATTTAGAAAATATCTTATAAGTCCACTCAATCGCCCTTTTCATATTCATGGGATAAATTTTCTGTTTTTTAAGTATATTTTCTATCAAGAGTATCAAATTAGATTCATTATACCATAAGTTTGAACAAAAAAAAACACTATTTACAAAAAAGTGTAAATAGTGTTCTGACATACCTTCAAAACCAAATACCAAAAATCTTACATCCATTCTTTCTACCCGTCTGT
>CAMWXB010000092.1 GCA_947178125.1 uncultured Lachnospiraceae bacterium
CTTAGTGCCGCTACGAGTTTTCGCGGAGCGGGAGCGTGCCTCCAAAGGAACCATACGCTGCGCAGGCCCTGCCCGGACGGCGGCTGAATTGTAACATACACTTTTCCAAAGTGCTTATTGCAGAAAAATTCCAAATACTATATGATTAAGAAAGACTTGGCTCATCAAAATCAGGATGGTAAAAGCGTCATAAGGCGCTTCGGAAGGGAGTAACCATGACAACGAACGAAAAAGCACTGAAACTGCATGAAGAATGGAACGGCAAGCTGGAAACGGTCTCGAAAACACCTGTAAAAACGAGAGAAGCCCTCTCGCTCGCCTATACACCGGGTGTCGCGGAACCCTGTAAAGTAATCGCAAAAGATACGGAAGCCGCTTACACCTATACATGGAAAGCCAATACGATCGCGGTCGTTTCCGACGGAAGCGCAGTCCTCGGCCTTGGCAATATCGGTCCCCACGCGGCAATGCCGGTCATGGAAGGAAAAGCGGTTCTTTTCAAGGAATTTGGCGGCGTCAACGCCGTACCAATCTGTCTGGATACGCAGGATACGGAAGAGATCATCAAAGCTGTCACCTACCTTGCGCCGGGCTTCGGCGGCATTAATCTGGAAGATATCAGCGCACCCCGCTGCTTTGAAATAGAAGAAAGACTGAAAGAAACGCTGGACATTCCCGTATTCCACGATGACCAGCACGGCACGGCAATCGTCGTCCTCTCCGGTATCATCAACGCTCTGAAAGTCACGGGCAAAAAGAAAGAAGCATGCAGGGTCGTCGTAAACGGCGCAGGCAGCGCGGGAATCGCCGTTACCAAACTGTTACTGAACTATGGTTTTTCCAATGTGCTTCTGTGTGATAGAGCCGGAATCCTCAATCAATCTTATCCGGATATGAATCCGGTACAAAAACAGATGGCGGAAGTGACCAATCCGGCGGGTGAGACCGGTACGCTTGCGGATGCCATGAAAAACGCCGATATTTTCGTCGGTGTATCCGCCCCCGGCATTGTGAGCGCCGAGATGGTGGCATCCATGAACAAAGACGCCATCCTCTTCGCCATGGCAAATCCGGTGCCGGAAATCATGCCCGATATCGCCAAAGCGGCAGGCGCACGCGTCGTCGGCACGGGCCGCTCTGATTTCCCGAACCAGATCAATAACGTGGTCGCTTTCCCGGGCATTTTCAAGGGCGCGCTGGAAGGCCGTGCAAAACAGATCACGGAAGAAATGAAAATGGCCGCAGCGCTCGCCATAGCTTCTCTTGTGCCGGAAGAAGAACTGAACGAAGACAATATCATGCCGGAGGCCTTTGACCCCAGAGTCGCGGAAACGGTCGCGGAAGCGGTAAAAGCGCATATCCACGCATAGGAATCACGCAGAAAAAGAATCTTTCATGGAAAGAACCAGACAGAAGGTCACAAAATGTCGGAACAGGAACACTGGCTCGGAAAGCCATACTATTCTCTGGATGCCTATTGCAGACATACTTACGGAAAAAAACTTTATAAGATCGCACTGAACGCCGGCCTGACCTGCCCCAACAGAGACGGTACGCTGGATACGAGGGGCTGCATCTTCTGCAGCGCGGGCGGCAGCGGTGATTTCGCGATCGATATGAAAGCTGTTCCCACCGTCGCGGCGCAGCTTGCCGAAGGCAGAAAGCTTTTTACATGCAAAAATATCCATGATGAAAAAGCAGGAGGCCACTATATCGCCTATTTTCAGGCGTATACGAACACTTACGGTCCCATATCGTATCTTCGCCAAATCTATGAAGATGCGTTGGCGGAAGATACCGTCTGCGGTATTTCCATTGCTACCAGACCAGACTGCATTACGGAAGAAATATTGACTATATTGGTCGATTTAAAAAATAAATTTTCCGACAAATTTGTCTGGATTGAATTGGGACTACAGACGATTCACGAGGAAACTGCCCGTTATATCAGGCGCGGCTATGAGCTGAGCTGTTTTGACAATGCTGTCAGATTACTGCAGAATGCTTCCATTCCCATAATCACCCATGTCATCATCGGACTGCCGGGCGAATCGGAATGCGATATCTGCCAGACCATTGACTACCTGAATCAAACCGGCATATGGGGCGTTAAACTGCAGCTTCTTCATATTTTGAAAGGGACTGATCTGGAGACGCTCTATCGAAACGGCAGCATATCCGTTCTTTCCAAAGAAGCCTATCTGGATATTCTGATTCATTGTCTGGAAAGGCTGTCACCCGAAACGGTCGTCCACAGGCTGACCGGAGACGGAGCAGGAGACTTGCTATTAGCTCCCTTGTGGAGCCTGAATAAAAGGGATGTCCTAAATTCCCTGCATCATGAAATGAAAATCCGGCAGACTTTTCAGGGCCGGCTTTTGAATGGAGGATATGAATGAGCACAAAACAGGAACCGCTGCAGACAGAACCCGTCAACCTTGACACGCTGAACAAAGATGTCCTGATCTTTTATAAACTGATCGTCCTCTACCTGCTGAACCGCGCCGCCTTTCCAATCACGAAAGCGCAGGTCGCCGATTTTATTCTGGAAAAAGAGTATATGGACTTTTTCACATTACAGCAGGTCTTTGCGGAACTGACCGCTTCGGAAATGATTTCCGCTAAGGCAATCCGCAACCGTACCCACCTTGCCATTACGGAAGAAGGCCGGGAAACACTGTATCTTTTCCAGAACCGCATCAGCAGTTCCACGAAAGAGAAGATTAACGCCTTTTTCCGGGAAAATGCGATGGAAATGCGGAACGAAGTCTCCATTCTTTCGGATTATTATAAATCAACTTCCGGAGAATACGAAGCCCACCTTACCGCATCGGAAAGAAATATCCGGCTGGTCGATATCACCCTGTCGGTTCCCGATGAAGAAACGGCATCCGCCATCTGCAGCAACTGGCAGAAAAAAAACCAGATCATCTACCAACATTTAATTGAGCAGCTCTTCTGAATGAAAAGCTGCTCATTTTTATACCCATTTGTCTGCTTTGGCAGACACTCAAATCAATAATTGAAAATGCTTTTCTTTCAATCTTCACACTTTTAGTGATTCTTAATGATCTCACTCCAGCTCGAAACGCCGATAAGCCGCAGGGCAAAATCCGTATGGGCCGCCGACTGGTCGGTATCCACATACTTATAAGCATCGTAAATCGATTTGCGGTTCCCTTCCAGCGTACAGATACCAAGCGCAAGTCCCTGATTGATCTCAAGCGTGGCATCCGTTTCTCTGGAAAAGAGCATGCTGTCAATATACTGATTCGCTTCTATGACTTTATAAGCATATACGAAAGATGCCGCCTGCAGATCCTGCCCCTGTGAAGATGTATAGCCAATCTCACTCAGGATTACATGTCGCACTTCTCCAGAATCCGTCAAAAATTCTTCTTTCTGTAAATAATCCGTCAATACATGAATGTTTCGGATGGAGAGCACCGGTGTCGTCTCGGAGTCAAGTATGTATGTACCGGCTCTTCCTGCCGTGCTCCATGCCTTAGCGCTTGTCAGCGGATAGTTATACGGGTGCTGTGCCACACCCCAGTCAATGTTGCCGCCATTCTTGATATTACGGTTAAATTCATCCATAATTTCCTTAGAACCGTAACCGCTGTTGGAATACAGGCTTTTCCCCCACTGCTGGTCCAGTGAAATGTAAACGCGGGCATTTGCGTTAATGCTCAGGATTGCATTATAAAAAATACGGAATGCTTTCGCATACTCTTCCACATAACTTTCCGTATCCATGTACTGGATATAATTCCATTCGTTTCTGGCATTAATCTCGTTTCCGATAATCCAGTTCATGACCACACCATGCCCGCTCCCGGAATAGCGGCTCGCCAGAAAAGAAGCAACCGCTGCCAGATATTCCGAACCGGCCGCATCGGCCGCATTAAAAGCATAATATGGCGCATTTCCGCCGGAACGCGCGAGCGGATGAATCAAATCCCCTGTATAATAGGATATATCATTCAAAATAATGGCCGTCGTCGTGATGCCCTTATTCGTCAACGTTGAAAAGATATAATCATACTCATTGATAATCTGCCCATTAAAATAATAAGTCTTTCCGTTATAAGAATATGTTACCGTCGGATAAATCTCATTACTCGTAAAACCAAGAATCCTGCTGAGCGGAATGTTATATGCGGCATGCTTTACGCCGAGATCTTCCAATTCGGAACCAGCGAGCTTCTCCGGGTCAACAAGCAGTCCCTTCTTTGACTTCGTCGATGAAAAAGCGGGGCTGTATCTGGCAATCGCCTCCGGATTCGTTATGTACTTCGGCTCGCTGATTGCCACAAATTCTCCGTCTTTGCGTACCGCAATCACGAATTTTGAAAAAAGCCTGGAACTCACCGTATTATAATTAAGGTTAACAGAAAAGGTCAAATCCACATCTTTCTGGTCTTCTACGATGTAATCCTCGCCGCTCAGCGCCGTTTCATAGGTTTTTTCCTCAAACAGATAATAATACCCATCGTCACTGACTGCCAGCCCGGGCGCAGACATCGTAATATCGATCTTACCTGTCTCACTGTTAATGACACAGCTTTCAATTGTCGCAAAATCCGCCGTATTCTCTTCTGTCAGTTTGATTTCCGGCGGCCTGTTGCGCATACCGTGTATCATATAACCGGCCGCATCGGTCAACGCTCTTGCCGCATCTTTTCCGGCCTCTTTTCTCAGCTGGTCCTTCATCCGGTCACGCTTATGCTGCGTCTGGCTGTATTCGGCAAGTTCCACGGCTTCCATATGCACCATCGCTTCGATTGCCGCATTTTCGGCTTCCAGCGCCGCATTCTGATTCTGAATCCGGACAAAAACAACGACCGCAAATGCGGCGGCCACCACCGCAATACAAGCGAGCACCGGTATCAGTTTATTCCTGCCCCCGCGGTCTTTCTTCGTCTTCGCAGACCTGGATTTTTCTTCTACAGAAACGTCTTTTTTCACAGAAACATCTTTTTTTGCCGAAACGTTTTTTTCGACCGGAACGCTACTTTCGGCCGGAACGCTTCTTTCGGCCTGAACGCTTTTTTCGACCGGAACGCTTCTTTCCACCTGAACAGTTTCTTCCACCTGAACGGTCTCTTCCAGAGTGCCTGCATCACTGACTGTTATGGTCTCCGTCACTTTTATAACTGTCTTCTCCGCAGCCTCTTCCTGATCGAGTTCTTTGATCTGGAGCGCCTCTTCCAGTTCCTGCTCCTGACGCTTCTGCTGCGCCAGTTTCTTCTTTTCTTCCTTGAGCTTTTCTTTGATGCGCGCTCTGTTTTCCTTCGTTTTTTTCTTCTTGTCTTCTAACTGACTATTTTGACTCATGGGCTGCTTCTTCCTTTATCCGTTTCATATGTTCCTTTATTTTCACTTCATATCCGTTTCCCGAAGGACTGTAAAACTCTTTTCCGTTCAATTCGTAAGGCAGATACTGCTGCTTCACATAATGATTCGGATAATCATGTGCGTACTTATATCCAATCCCATGCCCAAGCTTTGCGGCGCCTTTGTAATGCGCATCCTGCAAATGCGTAGGAATCGGGAGATTTCCCGTCTGCTGCACGGTTTCCATAACCTCGAAAATCGCCTGACTGCTGGCGTTGCTCTTAGGCGCACATGCTACATAAGCCGCCGCCTGCGCCAATATAATCTGCGCTTCCGGCATGCCGACCCTTTCCACCGCAAGGGATGCACTGACCGCCACGGTCAAAGCATTCGGATCCGCGTTGCCCACATCTTCTGCGGCGCATATCATAATCCTTCTGGCAATGAATGTCACGCTTTCCCCCGCATAGAGCATCCTTCCCAGATAATAGACCGCCGCATCCGGGTCGGATCCCCGCATACTTTTGATAAAAGCGGATATCGTGTCGTAATGATTATCTCCGGTCTTGTCATAGCGGATGACCCTTTTCTGGATGCACTCCTGCGCTACTTCCAACGTTAAATGAATCTTGCCGTCCCCGCTTCTTTCGGTCGTCATCACGCCGAGCTCCACCGCGTTCAGCGCATGTCTTGCATCGCCCCCGGAAAGTTCCGCAAGGAACTGCAGCGCTTCCTCGTCGATGACCGCGTCGTAGGCTCCCATCCCTTTTTCCTTATCATATACCGCACGCATAAGGAGCGTTTTGATATCTTCCCGCGATAACGGCTTCAATTCAAAAACAATAGAACGGGATATCAATGCGCCGTTTACCTCAAAATACGGATTCTCCGTCGTCGCGCCAATCAGAATGAGCGTCCCATCCTCCACAAAAGGAAGCAGATAATCCTGCTGCCCCTTATTAAAACGATGAATTTCATCTATGAAAAGAATCGTCTTTTTGCCATACATGCCGCCGATGTTCTTCGCCTGCTCCACCACGGCTTCCATGTCCTTTTTCCCCGCCACCGTCGCATTAATCTGCGTAAATTCCGCACTCGTCGTATTGGCGATGACCTTGGCCAGCGTCGTCTTGCCGGTTCCCGGCGGTCCGTAAAAAATAATCGAGCTGAGCTTATCCGCCTGAATGGCGCGGTAAAGCAGCTTATCCTTCCCGATAATGTGCTGCTGCCCCACCACCTCATCCAGCGTCATGGGCCTCAGCCTCGCTGCCAGAGGGGACTCCTTCTCCATATTCGTATTTCTCATGTATTCAAACAAATCCATGTCGGCTATGTACGCTTTCAAAATTTTTTCCAATATATTATATCATTCTATCATCATAAAGCAAAAAGCGCAAATATAATATCTTCCATTCCTCATTCATCCATTCTTCTCACAACCGTGCAGACATCGGCGGGGCAGGGCATACACAGTTCCCTTGCCGGCACGCTTCCGCTCCGCGAAAAATCGCAACAGATGCTAGGCTCGTGAAGAACCTCGCCAAGCACAAGACTATTGTATTAGTCTGCGTTTTTCAAGGGCCGCCGCAGGAACTGTGTATGCCCTGCCCCGCCAATGCCTGCACGGTTGTGGTTACACTTTTACTCCACGCCCTGCCTATACCATAACGAACCGCCATTCTGTAAAACAAAATCCCTGTGATATGCGGCACGCCGCTCATCGCCCATGCCTTTTGCCATCCGATACAGCAGGAAATTGCTCTTTACCCTGGAAAGCATGGAGCGGCCGGACCGTTCGTTCGCGGCATCCGCCTGACGCAGCATTTCATAAGCCTGCTGCCATGCGCCGTCTTTTTCCATCCGAAGGAGCGTCGGATACTGCATCGTTTCCCGATAAATGTCATAGAGAAAGTCTCTCTTTCCAAGCCGTCCCGCCCATCCGCTCAGATAATTACAGTGCGTATACAACGCCTGCTCGTTTCTTTCATGATAGGCAAGCCGCGCACAGAGAAGTTCATATTTGAAACGGTCAGCCGCCGCCGGACAATATTGGGGAAACAGAGGCAGGATTTTACGGACGTCTTCAAATCTGCCCGCATAGTATAGACAGGTACCTACATTATAAAAATGCAGCCCCCAGCTGCGGCTCTTCTTTCTGTTAGAATGCGATAAAAGAGCCATGATACAGGACAGCATTCTGAGCGGGTCGCAGTCTGTCAGCAGAGAATTTTTGATTTTTCGGAAATAAAGTCTTTTATTCAGAATATAAAAAAAATAAGTCGCGAACATCGCCCAATATAAGACCAGCAAAATTCTTTCTATGACACAGCCGCCCTTTCTCAGGTATGCGCCCAGTGCTGTCAGCATGACCACCAGAACCACCAGATCTACCGCCTTCAGCATTATTGCAATTCTATAATACCGGTCAGCTATCCGACGCTCCTCGGCCCCAATCTCTATATTCACATTGGAAAGAATATCCTGATATTGCTGTGTCATTCGCTTTCCCCCTGTTTTCCGTGTATGGCATCATTCCGCATAATATAGTATAGCATAAGATGATTGAGACCGGGAAATTTATTCCCGCAATTTATTCTCCTGCCAATTTTGCGTTGTGCTTTCCGCCAACACATGATACACTGAACAACAGAAACAAAATAACAACCTGAGCTTCAAGGAGAGATCATATGAGAATCTATGACGAATTTCCAACCTTTGAAAACGCTGATTTTTTACTGCGCCCTGTTGAAAAAGAGGATTGTATGGATTTGTTAGCGGTATACAGCGACAAGAACGCTCTGCCCTTTTTTAACAGCGATAACTGTGACGGGGATAATTTTTATTATCCGACAATAGAACGGATGAACGATGCCCTTCTTTTCTGGCAGTCCGCCTACGAAAATAAGTGGTTCGCAAGATGGGCCATCGTAGAGAAAGCAGATTCCAAAGTAACCGGCACGATTGAACTATGCCGCCGTGCCTCCGATGATGCTTTTAACGGCGCCGCGATTCTGCGAATCGACGTAAAAAGCGATTATGAGAAAGAAAACTGTCTGTTCCGCATCGGTTCTCTCATCGTTCCGCCGACTTATGAACTTTTTGAATGTAAAACGATCATTACAAAAGCTCCCGTTTATGCGATTGAAAGAATCAGCGCACTTCAAAAGCTGGGCTTTCAGAAGTCTGAGCATTTCCTGATTGGAAGGACCGGATATGCTTATGATGGATACTGGAGCATCGAATCGCTTTAGGCCTTTTCCAAATCCCAGCTGACAGAACACTCGCAAAACGGGAGCATAATCCTATTTATCGATAAATTCCGAATACAGGCATCTTGAGGATTTCTGTTTCTTCTTTGTTTTCTGAATCCACGGCATGCCCGAGCGTCAGAGATACGGTCTTATCGCTGTATTCTCCCGTATCCGGAACCTTCAACGTAATCTCCACGGTTTCTCCGGCTGCATAATACTGAAGAATCTCCTGCAGTTCTTCGACACCGGTAACTGTCCTGCCATCAAATTCTGTGATAACATTACCCTTTGCAATGCCCGCCTCTTCCGCGGCGCCGCCTGCTGTTACATCCGCAATATAGACACCTGTGGGAATCCCGTAAATCTGGCTGACAGCCGCATCAACGGTAACTCCTGAAATACCGATGTTGGATTTTCTGCTTTCCTCCACTTTCGCCCGGGTCGTTTCGTTCATCAAAGTTTCGATGATATCAGAAACCCTGGAAACCGGAATCGCATAGCCCATACCCTCCACTTCTGTACTGGACATTTTTGCAGAATTAATGCCAACTACTTCACCGTTCATATTGACCAGCGCACCGCCGCTGTTTCCGGGATTGATCGCCGCGTCCGTCTGGATATAGGTCGGCATCTCTTCATCGCCGGCCGAAATATTGACCATACTGTTCCCGTTGTTGATCGTACGGTTTTTAGCGCTTACGATACCTGTGGTCACAGACTGTCCGTAACCAAGGGCATTGCCGATAGCAACCACCTGCTCGCCCACCTTTAGCGCATCGGAGTCTCCGATAGCCGCAATCTTGATCTGTGCCATCGTGTCCGTTGAAATACTGCTCAGCGGAATCGCAATGACAGCAAGATCATTGGCAGCGTCCGTACCCTTTATATCAGCTTCATACGCCTGATTATCAATGAAGCAGACGGAAATCGTATCTGCATTTTCCACAACATGATAATTTGTAACGATCAGCAGCTCATCCGCATTTTTCCCAATGATGAAGCCGGAACCGGCGCTTTCCATTTCCATAAGCTGCGATTCTCCCCCATATCCGAACATACTGAAATAGTTCCTGATTTCCTGAACGGATTTATTGGTAATGGAAACAATAGAAGGCATCACGGATTCCGCAATATCCGAAACATCCAGGCTCCCTCTTTCCGTCTCCATTGCGGAGAGCGTTGTAGTCTGCAGCACATTTTGCAATTCCTGCCCACCGGACAGGGAAGTCTTGCTCAACGTGTCGTCTTTAGCCGATACGGTATAAGAGGTATAACCGGCGGCATAGTTCATCGCCTGAAAAGTTCCTGCCGCTACACTCCCAAACAGAACAGCGCTCAAAGTAATCGATCCAATCTTTTTTACGACATGCCTTGTCCTGCCGCTGCGCTGTTTTTCTACTTTCGGTGCAGGAGCCTGATTCCATTCACCGCTTTGGCCGCTGTGCTGATACATTTCGTCTCTGTTTTCAAAATTGTTATGATACTCTGACATAGCTTTCACTCCTTTTCCATAATCTAATGTGTTGCTGTCTGCTTAATGCTATGATCAGAGTATAGAAAAAAAATGTGATAAATCTGCGGTGTTTTTGTGATAAATCTGCGATGAAAGTGCGAAAAAAGTGTGAAGAGAACAAAATCATCTACCGGATTCCTGACAATCATGCATACCTTTTCGTCCACTGTCACTAACTGAATACAAATACCCCCGGAATTTTCATCCAACGCGTTAAAAAGTAAGTTCTGTATAATCCGAATGCAGGCCTTTCTATCCATATGAATGAATACAGATTGATCTGGCAGGTCAATTTCAGGAATAATACCCTTTTCCAGAGACGTTTTGTAAAGGACTTTTTAATCAGATTCACAGAAAATTTACATTTCTGGTATCTGATAAAGTCATTCCATGAATTTCATTTGATTTTTTCCCAGCAGTCGCATATAATACAAGTAGGGAAATCCCTACTTTCCATATTCCAGGAGGTGAAAAATATGTTAGCAAATGCTTTTGTTGACAATGCAAAGGTCATGGCGAAAGGACAGGTTACAATTCCGAAAGATGTCCGTGAAGTGCTTGGCGTGGCAAGCGGAGACCGTATTTCTTTTATTGTGGAGGGCGGCACTGTCCGTATCGTTAATTCGGCTGTCTATGCCATGCAGATGCTCCAGAGAGAAATGTTAGGCGAAGCGGAAGAATCTGGCCTTGCATCCGATGATGATGTTGTGGCACTTGTAAGAGAATTGAGAAATGAGGATGAAAACGCAAGAGGGTTCTGATCGATACGAATGTCCTCATATCTGCAGCATTGAATGCGGACGGTGTTCCTTATCAGGCTTATGTAAAAGCGGCCTCGTATCCTAACCATGGAATGATCTGTGAGCAGAATGTGGACGAAATGAAACGGATATTCAACAAAAAATTCCCCAAACGTCTGACGGCATTGGATAAGTTTCTTTCAATCGCTTTACTGACATTAGAATTAGTGCCCATCCCAACAGACGAAAATATGTCGGAATCGCAGATTAGGGATGCAGATGACCGTCCCATTTTAAGAGCGGCGATTGAAGCAAAGGCTGATGTCCTGCTTACTGGTGATAAAGATTTTCTGGAATCAGCCCTAAAGAATCCGATGATCATAACACCGGCTGAATTTCTCAACATGGAATAAAACAGCTTTGTGCGGCAGAGTTCACTAACCATGAGAAAATCCCATGATTAAGAAGTCATTTAGAGCATACATCACCAATAACAACTCCGATATTTTGAATGAGCACACATAAAAAAATAATGATGCTTTCAAACACTGTCAGCACAAATCCACATAACACAGTCCACCCAAGGATATTCATAATTTCTATAAAATCAGGTGAATACCCTGATTGCACTACTTCAATAATCAAAAAGGCAGCCACAAATAAGATATAGAACAATAATGATATCAAAAAAATGATAAGTGCTTTTGTATAATATATTACTTGACGGTTTATTCCATATGCAACGGGCAATTTGATTGTGCCTTCTCTATATTCTTTTATAAAAAAAGCGCTGTAAATACACCCATGACTATCCAGAAAAAAGCAGTATACGCAAGGGAAGAACGCGCTACGCTCCGAAAAGTAACCACCTCTTCCGAAAGATAAGATTTAGCCTGAAACCCGATTTCACAGGTAATCCCATCCCCTGCACCGAAAATGACCATTTCCTCCTGTCGTTTGGCTTTTCCGCTGCTTCCTTCACTGGCATATATTCCATAATCTTTCCCCCGCATATTCCTATTTTAGACGGTCAGACAAATAAACGCAACTGCCCGTGCTGCGCCAAATTACAAGAACTGTCCTGGTACATCGAAAAATAAGGTACTAATACCACCGCACTATCGGCAGTTCATTATTTACGCCGTTTGTAAACAATATCTGATGCAGGTCAATAATACCGTTATGAAATGTTGCCGCACAGGCTGACAGATACAAGCGCCACATACGGATGAACCTCTCGTCAAACATCTGCCGGACTTCCTCGAGGTGTTCCTCGAAATTCTTTTCCCAGCACAGCAAAGTGCGGTTATAATGAAGCCGCAGATTTTCTACATCCAGCGTATGAAAATCGTTCTCTGCCGCGCAGGAGATCATCTCCCGCAGACTCGGCACTATCCCGCCCGGAAAAATATATTTCCTGATCCACGCGTCACCTGCATGTTCTTTCAGTCCGCTGATAAAATGAAGCAAAAACATGCCGCCCGGCTTCATCACTTTTTTTGCACAGTCCATAAACAGCTGATAGTTATCACGTCCTACATGTTCTACCATCCCAACGCTCACAACACGGTCAAACTCTTTTCCGTATTTCGGCAGATCACGATAATCCATCAATTCTACCGTAAGCTGTCCCTCCAGATGTTCCGCCTCAATCCGCCGCTGAAACTCCCTGTACTGTTCTTTACTCAACGTAATCCCCGTTCCATGCACGCCATATTTTTTGGCCGCTTCAATCAAAAGAAAGCCCCATCCACAGCCAATATCGAGCAGAGACATTCCCTCTCTCAGATACAGTTTCCTGAGAATATGATCAACCTTGTTGAGCTGTGCCTGATAGAGTGTATCTTCCTCATGTAAAAAATAACCGCAGGAATAACTCATCGTTTCATCGAGCCACAATTTATAAAAGTCATTTCCGATATCATAATGGCTTTGCACCTCCTTTTGCTGGTTCTTTTTCGCCGTCGAGCTGCGCATGATCTTCTTTAATGCAGACTCATCCGTGGAAAATTTCCCCATTTGTCCTAAGAAATGGTCCAGTGCGAAATACAAATCCCCCTCGATTTCCAAATCCCTGTTCATATACGCTTCCCCAAGGGCAATGGATGTGCTCATCGTCAAAGCAGATAAAGGGATTTCCCTGTGGAAGATTACCGTAAAGACCGGTTCCCCAACACCGATTCGATGTTTTTTCCCGCTTATTACTACATTGAAAGGATGCTGGTCAAATTTTCTCAAAAAAGAGGTCAATACATTTTCCTGTAACATTTGAAGTTCCTCCTTTACTTCCCATCATTTATGATAACGTATCGTTCCGCATACATTATCAGCCTTTCCTTTATTCTGATTCATTATTCCGGGCAATTGCGAAATGCAGGATTCCAAGACAGCCCCCTGCCTGTGATTTGTCTATTTTGTGCAACGGAAGACTTCTCTTCAAAAGACGGCACAGAAAAACCGCAATCGGCTGGCAATATATATGTAGTTATGGTATTCTATGAGAAATACAAATCGGGAAATTGCAGATGAATTACTCGAACTTTCCTTATTTTTCGAGGTTTTTCGAGACTCTTACAGTGAAATGATATGCATTTTCCCTTATTTTTGCCCTTATAGGCAATTTACAAGGGCTGGTTTCAATTATACAACAATCACAAAAAGAAAAAATAGGTTGTTTTCTAGCTAGAATTTACATATAATATAGGTGGAAGTGAGGTGTATATAAAATGACAATAGATACAAACACAATGATTTCAATTACAGAAGCAAATCAAAATTTTTCAAAAGTAGCCAAAGTAGTTG